>NZ_JBHXFJ010000037.1:0-79232 GCF_042722465.1 Streptomyces sp. NPDC127098 | reverse complement strand
ATCGGGGCTTCGGCGGCGTGGCCCTGCGTGTTGTGGGGGTGGTGGGGGGGGGGGCTCTCCTTGATATATTGGGGTTTTTTTGTTTTGGTTTATGGGCGGGGGGGGCCAGGGAGTAGTCTCCCCGGCCCGCACCAGGCGGCTACCGCGTCCCCGTCAGGGGCGGGGCGGCTCAGTCGTCGTCGCCGTCCTCGTGGTCGTCGTCCTGGTCGTCGCCGTGGTCGTCGTCACCGTCGTCGTCCTGGTCGTCCTGCTCCTGGGCGGTGATGTCGCCCGAGGCCGGGTCGATGGAGACCTCGTGCTCGGTGCCGTCGTCCCCACGCAGCTCGACGTCCCAGCGGCCGTCGTCGAGGCTGACGCTCTCGACCGTGCCGTTGCCGGAGACCTCGCCCAGCGCGATGTCGACGGCCTGCGCCACGTCCACCCGGGCGTCGGCGGCGGTCCGCGCGTCGTCCTGGTCGTCGCCGTCCTCGTCCTGGTCGGTCCGGCTGTCGACGACGTCGGCGCCGTCCTCGCTCACCCGCACCTGGTACCACTGGCCGTCGTCGCCGAAGACCTCCACCTCCCAGGTGCCCGCGTGGCGGCCGTCGTCCTCGTGGTCGACCTCGGTGACCACGCCGGCCCGCTCGGCGAGCGCGGTGGCCGCCGCCTGCCGCGCCGCCGCGCCGGAACCGCCGCCGGACCGGTCGTCGGAGGAACGGTCGTCCGAGCCGTCGTCGTCGGGCTGGTCGTCGCCGTCGGTCTCGGCATCGGTGACCGCCAGGTCGTCGGTCGACGCCGACACGAGCTGGCCGGTGCCCGAGGCCGACGTGCCGTCGGAGGAGCCGGACGAACCGCCACCGAGTGCGGCGGCCGAGAGGACGCCACCACCGATCACGGCTGCGGCGGCGACGGCGGCGATGCTGACCTTGCGCTTCATTTCGGGTTCCTCCCCGATCGGCTGGTGCGAACGAGGACGACGATCCCCGACCCTTGCTGAAGCGGAGCTGAAGTCACCTGAAGAACTCTTCAGGAACGATTTGCCAAGCTGGGGCCCATGCGCGTGCTGATCGTGGAGGACGAACGACGCCTCGCCCGTTCCCTCGCCCAGGGGCTGACGGCCGAGGGCTTCGCCGTGGACGTGGTGCACACCGGCACCGACGGCCTGCACCAGGCCACCGAGAACTCCTACGACCTGATCATCCTCGACATCATGCTGCCCGGCCTCAACGGCTACCGGGTCTGCGCCGCGCTGCGCGCCGCCGGCGACGAGACGCCGATCCTGATGCTCACCGCCAAGGACGGCGAGTACGACGAGGCCGAGGGCCTGGACACCGGCGCCGACGACTACCTCACCAAGCCCTTCTCCTACGTGGTGCTGGTGGCCAGGGTCCGGGCGCTGCTGCGCCGCAGGGGCGGCCGGGGCGCCGCCCCCGAGCTACGGGTCGGCAACCTCACCGTGGACCGCGCCACCCGCCGCGTCACCAGGGGCGACACCGACATCAACCTCACCGCCAAGGAGTTCGCCGTGCTGGAACACCTGGCCGGCAGGGCCGGGGAGGTCGTCTCCAAGGCCGAGATCCTGGAGCACGGCTGGGACTTCGCCTACGACGGCGACCCCAACATCGTCGAGGTCTACATCAGCGCCCTGCGCCGCAAGCTGGGCCCGGGACTGATCCACACGGTGCGCGGCGCCGGCTACCGACTGGCCGCGTCCCATGGCTAGCGTCCGCGCCCGCGCCACGCTGGGCGCCACGGCCGTGGTGGCCGTGGCGCTGGTCGTCGCCGGGCTGCTGCTGCTCAATACGCTGCGCGCCAACATCACGCGCCAGATCGACCTGGAGGCGGAGGTGACGGCGCGCGGCGTCGCCACCGAGCTGGCCACCGGCACCACCTTCGCCGAACTCAACCTCGACTCGGACACCCCCGTGCAGGTGCTGGACGAGGACGGCGCGGTCCGCGCGGTCAGCGACGACCTGCAGGCCATCAGCGGCACCGGGAACGACCAGGTGACGCCGGTCCCCGAGAACCAACGCCCCGCCACGGGCGACGACGACGGCGATGACGACGACGGCGACGACGGGGACGACGACGAGGCGCTCCGGCCCGGCGAGGTCGCGGAGGGCGTCACCCCGTCCGCCGGCAGCGCCACCATCGACGGGGAGACCCACGACTACCGCTTCGCCCGCGTGGAGGTGGAGACCGCGCACGGCGTGGAGGCCTTCGTCTACGCCGGCGCGCCGCTCGACGTCGAGCGCGCGGCCATCTCCAGCGCCCGCACCTCCATGCTCGTCGGCTTCCCGCCGCTGCTCGCCCTGGTGGCCGTCGTCACCTGGCTGGTGACCAGGCGGGCCCTCGGCCCGGTGGAGGGGATCCGCCGCGAGATGGCGGCGATCACCCACTCCGAGGACCTGTCCCGCCGCGTGCCGGAGCCGGCCACCGGGGACGAGATCGGGCGGCTCGCCAGGACCACCAACGAGACGCTGGCCGCGCTGGAGTCCTCCGTCGAGCGGCAGCGCCGCTTCGTCGCCGACGCCTCGCACGAGCTGCGCAGCCCGATCGCCTCGCTGCGCACCCAGCTGGAGGTGGGCGAGGCACACCCCGAGCTGCTCGACGTGCCGGGCGCGGTACAGGACACCATCAGGCTCCAGCAGCTCGCCGCCGACCTGCTGCTGCTGGCCAGGCTCGACGCGGGCGAGCGACCGCTGGCCGGAGCGGTCCGGCTCGACCGGCTGGTCGCCGACGAGCTGACGCAGCGGGCCGGCGACCGGGTGCCGGTCGTCTCCGGCGAGGTGGCCGAGGTGACGGTCACCGGCTCGCGCGGCCAGCTGGGCAGGGTGCTCGGCAACCTGCTGGACAACGCGCAACGGCACGCGGCCGGGCGGGTACGGGTGACGCTGCGCCGCGAGGGCGACCAGGCGCTGCTGGAGGTGGCGGACGACGGCGCCGGCGTGCCGGCCGGCGACCGGGAGCGGATCTTCGAACGCTTCGTGCGGCTCGACGACGCCCGCAGCCGGGACGACGGCGGCGCCGGCCTCGGCCTGGCCATCGCCCGCGACGTGGCCACCCGCCACGGCGGCACCCTGACCGTCACCGACGCCCCGGTGGGCGGCGCGCTGTTCGTCCTCCGCGTACCGCTGCGCGACACCGCAGACGAGCCCACGGACCAGCGGTAGCCGCCACGCGGCTCCGCCACGGTCGCCCGGCCGCCTCGTGGCTTCGCCGCGGTCGGCCGCGCCCGCGCCTTGCGGCTTCGCCGCGCGAGCGCCTGCGGCTGGTTGTCCGCGGCCGGCGGCCGCCCGCCGCAGGGGCGCGGCGCGGCTGCGTAGCTGACACGGCAGTTCCGGCCGTGCCCTGGCCGCTCGCCTGCGGGCCCGATCGCCGGCCGCGTCGTTCCGTGCCCGCGCCTCACGGTCGACCGGCTCGCGGGTGCGGGCCGCAGGCCCGCGTTGGCCGCTCGGGCCGTCGCGCAGCGACCCCGCGCTAGCGACCCCGCTCCTGGTGCAGGTGTTCGGCCACCGGGCCGAGCGCCCGCAGCAGTGCGGCCAGGTCGTCGCCGGAGAGCAGGTCGAGGAAGTGCCGGCGGACCGACTCCACGTGGTGCGGGGCCACGTCGCGCATCGTCTCCCAGCCCTCCTCGGTGAGGACGGCGAAGAGGCCGCGCTTGTCCTCGTCGCAGTGCTCGCGCCGGACCAGACCGGCCCGCTCCATCCGCGTGATCTGGTGCGAGAGGCGGCTCTTGGACTGGAGCGTGGCGGCCGCCAGGTCGCTCATCCGCATCCGGCGCTCGTCCGACTCGGAGAGGTTCACCAGGATCTCGTAGTCGTTCATGGTCAGCCCGAACGGCTGGAGATCGCGCTCCAGCCGGTGCGTCAGCAGCTTGGTCACGTCCAGGTGGGTGCGCCAGGCGCGCTGTTCCGCCTCGCTCAGCCAGCGGGTCTCGGCGGTCGCGGGGGCGGTCTCGGTGTCCATGTAACCGACTCTAACCAACGCCCCACCCCACCCCCGAGGGGTCGCGGTCGCCCCTGAGACAATGGCCGGTATGGACCTCAAGACCGCTAGCTCCCTGCGTCGGCTCCGGCTGGTGTCCGCCCCCGAGGCGGTCTCCTTCCTGGTGCTGCTGGTGGGCTCCGTGCTCCGCCGCACGACCGACATCGACATCGTCCCCGTCATGGGCATGATCCACGGCCTGCTCTTCGTCGGCTATGTACTGTTCTGGCTGGACGCCTGGAACCGCACCAAGTGGCCGCTGAAGACCGCCGCCTGGTACTTCCTGATGTCCGTCCTGCCCACCGGTGGCTTCTTCGCCGAGCGCCGGCTGCGCCGGGCCCAGGACGACGCCGTGATCGCCGCCCGCGCCCGCCGCGAGGGCGTCGTCAACGCCTGACCCACACGGTCCCCTACCACGAGTCAAGGAGCCCCGGGGCGAACTCCCCGCGGTACCCCGGCAACGTCCCGGTGGCCCGACGACGGCACCTAACCAGCGGGTAGGGTCGCTGGCGTGTCGAAACCGCTCAGTCTTCCCTTCGACCCGATCGCCCGCGCCGACGAACTGTGGCGGCAGCGCTGGGGGGCCGTGCCGGCGATGTCCGCGATCACCTCGATCATGCGGGCACACCAGATCCTGCTCGCCGAGGTGGACGCCGTGGTCAAGCCGTACGGGCTGACCTTCGCGCGCTACGAGGCGCTCGTGCTGCTCACCTTCAGCAAAAAGGGTGAACTGCCCATGTCCAAGATCGGCGAGCGGCTGATGGTGCACCCGACCTCCGTCACCAACACCATCGACCGCCTGGTCAGGTCGGGTCTCGTCACCAAGCGGCCCAACCCCAACGACGGCCGCGGCACCCTGGCCTCCATCACCGACGAGGGCCGGGCCGTCTGCGACGCGGCCACCCGTGACCTGATGGGCATGGACTTCGGCCTCGGCGTCTACGACGGCGAGGAGTGCCGGGAGATCTTCGCGCTGCTGCGCCCGCTGCGGGTGGCCGCCCAGGACTTCGCCGACCCCGACGGTGACGTCGACGCCGAGGGCGACCCCCGGGAAGATCGCCCCGAATGACCCGTTAGGCTCGGGGCCATGAAGCGGAGTGTGCTCACCCGGTACCGGGCCATGGCGTATGTCACCGCGGTGATGCTGCTGGTCCTGTCCACCTGCATGGTCTTCAAGTACGGCTTCGACACCGGGGAGGACGTCACCCTGGTGGTGTCCCAGGTGCACGGGCTGCTGTACATCGTCTACCTGGTCTTCGCCTTCGACCTCGGGCAGAAGGCGCGCTGGCCGTTCGGCAAGCTGCTGTGGGTCCTGCTCTCCGGCACGATCCCGTTCGCCGCGTTCTTCGTCGAGCGGCGGATCTCGGCCGAGACGGAGCAGCTGCTCGCCGCCGAGGAGGCCGAGCAGGCGGAGCCCGTCCAGGCCTGACCGGCCCAGCAGACGCCAGACGGCCCTCCCACCGACCCCTGGCATCCCCCGGGGGTCGACTGTTCGACATATGGTTGGACGTCCAAGTAAATTGGTCGCATGGACGCTGACGCCATCGCGGCGGGTCGCTCACGCTGGCAGGCCCGCTTTGAGGCGTCCCGGATCCGGGACGCCGACTTCACCACGCTCTCCGGTGACCCCGTGGAGCCCGTCTACGGTCCTCGGCCCGGCGACACCTACCAGGGCTTCGAGCGCATCGGCTGGCCCGGCGAGTTCCCCTTCACGCGCGGCCTGTACGCCTCCGGCTACCGGGGCCGCGCCTGGACCATCCGCCAGTTCGCCGGCTTCGGCAACGCGGCGCAGACGAA
This sequence comes from Streptomyces sp. NPDC127098, assembly GCF_042722465.1. Classification (NCBI taxonomy): domain Bacteria; kingdom Bacillati; phylum Actinomycetota; class Actinomycetes; order Kitasatosporales; family Streptomycetaceae; genus Streptomyces; species Streptomyces sp. NPDC127098. Next base: position 73,469 of record NZ_JBHXFJ010000037.1, on the reverse strand, counting down.
CGAGCGCTACCGCACCATCCTGGCCAACGGCGGCGGCGGACTCTCCGTCGCCTTCGACATGCCCACCCTGATGGGGCGGGACTCGGACGACCCCCGCTCGCTCGGCGAGGTCGGCCACTGCGGCGTGGCCATCGACTCGGCCGCCGACATGGACATACTCTTCGGCGGCATCCCGCTGGGCGAGGTCACCACCTCCATGACGATCAGCGGCCCGGCCGTCCCCCTCTTCTGCATGTACCTGGTCGCCGCCGAGCGTCAGGGCGTAAACCCGTCGGTGCTCAACGGCACCCTCCAGACCGACATCTTCAAGGAGTACATCGCCCAGAAGGAGTGGCTCTTCGAGCCCGAGCCCCACCTGCGGCTCATCGGCGACCTCATGGAGTACTGCGTCCAGCACATCCCGGCCTACAAGCCGCTGTCCGTCTCCGGTTACCACATCCGCGAGGCCGGATCCACGGCCGCCCAGGAGCTCGCCTTCACCCTCGCCGACGGCTTCGGCTACGTCGAGCTCGGCCTCTCCCGGGGCCTGGACGTCAACACCTTCGCGCCCGGCCTCTCGTTCTTCTTCGACGCGCACCTCGACTTCTTCGAGGAGATCGCCAAGTTCCGCGCCGCCCGCCGGATCTGGGCCCGCTGGATGCGCGACGTCTACGGCGCCACCAGCGAGCGCGCCCAGTGGCTGCGCTTCCACACCCAGACCGCCGGCGTCTCGCTCACCGCACAGCAGCCCTACAACAACGTGGTGCGCACCGCCGTCGAGGCCCTCTCCGCCATCCTCGGCGGCACCAACTCGCTGCACACCAACGCCCTCGACGAGACCCTGGCCCTCCCCAGCGAGCAGGCCGCCGAGATCGCGCTGCGCACCCAGCAGGTGCTGATGGAGGAGACCGGCGTCGCCAACGTCGCCGACCCGCTGGGCGGCTCCTGGTACGTCGAGCAGCTGACCGACCGGATCGAGGCCGACGCCGAGAAGATCTTCGAGCGGATCAAGGAGCTCGGCGCCCGCGCCGTGCCCGAAGGACAGCACCCGATCGGGCCCATGACCTCCGGGCTGCTCCGCGGCATCGAGGAGGGCTGGTTCACCGGCCTCACCGCCGAGGCCGCCTTCCGCTACCAGCAGGCGCTGGAGAAGGGCGAGAAGAAGGTCGTCGGCGTCAACTGCCACACCGGCTCGGTCACCGGCGACCTGGAGATCCTGCGGGTCAGCCACGAGGTGGAGCGCGAACAGGTCCGCGTCCTCGCCGAACGCCGCGCCACCCGCGACGACGCCGCTGTGCGCGCCGGCCTCGCGGCGTTGGTGGACGCGGCCAGGAGCGACCGCAACATGATCGAGCCCATGCTGGCCGCCGTCCGGGCGGAGGCCACCCTGGGCGAGATCTGCGACGCGCTGCGCGCGGAGTGGGGCGTCTACGTGGAGCCGGCCGGCTTCTGACGGTTTCCGACACGGAATCCGACGCGGCTTCCGCGTCGAACCCGCGCGCGAGTTATTGCGCGCGGGTTTCCGTGGCCCCATATTGGGAGCGCTCCCAAGCCGCCTCCCGATGAAGGGACCCCCCATGGCAAGCAGGAGACAGTTACTCGCCGGCGCCCTCGCCCTGGCCGCCGCCCCCACCGCGATCGGCGCCACCACCGCCCACGCCGCCGCCCAGCCGGGGGCCGCCGCCGGAGTCCGGGTCATGCCCCTCGGCGACTCGATCACCGACGGCTTCAACGTGCCCGGCGGCTACCGCATCGGCCTGTGGGACAGGCTGGTGGCCGCCGGCACCACCGTCGACTTCGTGGGCTCGATGTCCAACGGCCCCAGCAGCCTCGGCGACCGCGACCACGAGGGCCACTCCGGCTGGACGATCGCGGGGATCGACGGCAACGTCTCCCGCTGGCTCAGCACCTACGCCCCGCAGACGATCCTGCTGCACATCGGCACCAACGACATCTACGGCCCCGACCCGGGAGGGGCGCCCAACCGGCTCGCCACCCTCGTCAACCGCATCACCACCCAACTCCCGCAGTCCTGGCTCTTCCTGGCCACCATCACCCCGCTCCCCGCCTGGGACCAGACCGTCCGGGCCTTCAACGCGACCATCCCCGGTCTCGTCCAGAGCCAGGTCAACGCGGGCCGCCGGGTACGTCTCGTCGACATGTACGCCGCGTTGACCAACGCCGACATCGCCGACGGCGTCCACCCCAACGCCACCGGCTACAACAAGATGGCCGCCGCCTGGTACACCGCCCTCCGAGCCGTCCCCGGCAGCACCGGCACGGCCGCGGCGGCGCGCACGGCGTAGCACCAGCGGGTCACCAGGGTCGGCGCCCCGTCTTCTCCTCTTTGCCTCCGTCATCTCCCAGCTCTCGATCGCCGTATCTCCCCTGCGGCTTGGCTGCACCGTCCTCGTGGTCCGCCCAGTGGCGAATCTCGCCCGAAGTACTCCACTGCGGATCAACGAGGAGATGCGTTGAGCAACGGTTTTCGAAGACCCTCCACACCATGGCGCGGCGCCCGGCGAGCGTCCGCGCTACTCAAAACGATAGCCCTGGCCATGGCTACAGCGGTGTCGGTGACCCTGGCCGAGCCGGTCTCCGCTGACGACAGGGCACCCGCCGGTGAGACGGCACCGTCGATCGCTGCCGAGATCACGCCCGAGGTCCAGTGGCGCATGGACCAGTGCCGGGCCGGCCGCATCCTGCACGCCGGCGGGCCGTACGTGAAGAACGCGGTCCAGGGCTTGCTGACAGGGCCCGAGGAGCAACTGCGCGAGGTCCTGTCGTACTACAGCTTTGGTGGCCCGCTGCATGAGGCGGCGCGGACCGACTTCGAATACGCCCTGAGTATCCGGCAACTAGTCTCGGACCAGTTGGGCGTCTTGGAGGACATGGCCGGTCGGTATGTGAATCCCGACGACGTTCTCGGCCATCGGCCACCGGACTACTCCGATGAGTATCAGGAGTTCCTCTTCTCATTGGCCAGCGGCGATGGAGCCGTGCCTGGGATGCGCGACCGACTAGCTCCTGAGCCCAGCGAGGAGGCGTTGAGCCGGGTCGCACAGATCGGTGATGAGAGCGATTACTTCCCCACCCAGTGGATGGCCTCCCAGATCGGCCTCACCGGTACCGCGGACGATGCCCGGATGTTCCTGCTGTACGGCGGAGTGCCGACCATTGCTCCGGAGGCCGGCACGCCGGAGTTCGAGCTTGGTGTGGAGGAACTGAAGGCGCGGTGGGCCTCCTGCGACAGCAGCAACCCGCTCATCGACCTCGGCGGCGTCCTGACCGAGCAGGTCTCCGTGGCCCATCAGGAGTGGGCGGCTGAACTCGCGTCACAGCGTGAACAGCGTGACGTCATCGGTAGCACTGAGGTGGCGGCGTTCGTCCAACTGATTCGTGCTCACGAGGCCATGATCGGCGCGGTGACCCAGGCGTGGTGGGCCGACTACCTCCTGCGGTGGCAGAGAGCTTGGACCAGCCGCCCCACCACCTATCCGAGATACCCAACCCAGCAGGAGTTCACCAGGGCGGCGAGCGAACTGTCGACGGCCCGCACCACCGCGGCGCGGATGGCCACCAACGCCCGCACCGCCGCCAACGCCGCCGCGCAGCAGGCCACCACCGCGCAGAACGCCCAGCAGGAGGCGGCAGATATCGCGGCGGCAGCCGGCTACCCCGAGGGCCGTGGGCTTGCCTATGCACGGCAGGCCGTGCAGGTGGTGACCGCGTCTGCGGCGGCAGCCAACGCGGCGGCGTACGCGGCAGAGACGGCGCGAAGCGCCGCGCAGGCCAGCGCCGCGAACAGCGCGACGCTGCTGTCCCTGGCTCAGACCCGGGCGCACGCCGTACAGACCGAGTTCCGGCGGGCAGCCGCTGAAGAGGCGGCGGAACAGGCCAGGAGCGCGGCCGCCTCGGCGGCGGCGGAGGCCGAGGCCGCCGAGGCGGAGGCGAACCGGGCCAGGAGTGCTCAAACGACAGCTGAGGCAGCCGAGGCGGAAGCAGCCCAACGGGCGGCATCGGCGCGTGAAAAGCGAGAGACCGCCGAATCCCAGAGGGAGATCGCGGCTGAGGCCCGCGAAGCAGCGGCGGCGGAACAAGCACGAGCCGCCGATGCCAGGGTGAGAGCTGAAGCCGAACAGGTAGTTGCTGCAGGAGCGTTGGAGGACGCCCGCGAATCCGGTGGCACCGCGACAGATCGATTGTTCGCGACCTTGGAGGCCGAGGGGCGCGCTCGGGAGGCCCGGGAAACGGCGGAGGAAGCAGAACGCAACCGACAGGCCACCGCTGCACGGGCCGCAGCGCTGGAGGCGGCAGCTGCAGCGGCTGAAGGCACGGAATCCGCCGCAGAGGCACGAGCGGCAGCGAATGTTGCGCGCGTCGCTGCTTCAGAAGCGGCGAACGCAGCTTCAGAGGCTCGGTCGGCCTCTGACGAGGCGACTACGGCGGCGGCAAGAGCCCGCGCAGAGTTCACTCGAGCCAACGGTGCGGCTGAGCGGGCACGCGCCAATGCCAACGGTGCCATGGCTGACGCTCGTGCGACCCACTCGGCCGCGATGACGGCACATGCCGCAGCCGCAGAGGCGATCGATGCATCAGAGCGCGCAGCCGTACATGCCACCAACGCTGAGGCAGACGCCGCTGAGGCCGCCCAGGGTGCCTCAACCGCTCGTGAGAACGCGACTGCGGCACGGCAGGAGGCGAATGCCGCGCAGGAGCAGAGTGCGATCACCACAAACCATGCCTACGCCACTGCCTTGGCAGCCACAGCTGCTCGTGACGCGGCTACTGCGGTAATCGACCCAGCCAATGAGGCAATCGCCTTGGGCACGCCTTATCAAGAATCTGACCCGGCCGCCGGACTCGCAGTCTTGACCGGCCAGGCGGCGAAGACCTTTGCAGAACAGCAGGCAGCAGCGGCCGAGGCCAAGTCTCGAGCCGCGGCGGAAGCGGCCGCTGAAGCTCGCAGACTGGCAGAGGAAGCGGCCGCAGATGCTCGGGCCGCCGCGATGGCAGCCGCCGAAGCAGCCGAGGATGCTGCAGCGGCCTTGGAGTCGGTAGCGGCAGCCCGCGCCTCGGCACGGGCCGCGGCACAGGCCGCATCTGCCGCGCGAGCTGCAGACGATCGGGCACAGGAGCACAGCGCCCAGGCATACGAGGATGCTTATCTTGCCGACGCGGCGGCTCGCGCCGCTGAGGCCGATGCGCGGGCTGCTGGAGAGAGCGCTTCGGAGGCCGAACAGGATGCGGGGCGTGCACGCGAGGCTGCGAACGCCGCTGAGCGGGATTCTGCCGAGGCCAGAGACGTCGCCGATATTGCCGACAGCGACGCCACTGCCGCCGAGGAGTCCGCATCCAATGCCCAGACAGACGCCGACGCGGCAGAGCAGGCTGCGACGCGGGCTGAAGATGAAGAACGCAGGGAACTCGCTGAGGAGCGCGCTCAGCTGGCCAACACACCGGGAGATCCCGACACAGGCGGGACCGGGTATGGCGGTTCGCCAATGCCACTGGACGACGAGGCACTGCTACGTCAGGAGTGTGGTGAGGCCTGCGTCGAGGAGTACCGAGCGGCACTAGCCGCCGCGAACGAGGATGTCATCGACTGGCTGATCGCCAACGGCGGGGACATCCTTCTCGAGGTGATCGGGGTCAACGACCTGCGTCGCTGCCTGGGGCAAGGGAACGTCGAAAGCTGCCTGTGGAGCATCGTTGACGCAGTTGGGCTCGTCATCGTGGTAGGCAAACTTCCCGCAGTTACCCGGGCTATCAGCCGCGTGGCGTCTGGCATAGGCAGCTTCTTCAACCGAGTGGAGGACGCCCGGCGAACCGCAGAACGGTTCGAACGTCTTGTTGAGCGTGTCCGCCGTAATCCACCAAGAGTCCCGTGTCTGACTCTCCAACACGTCACGGCTGGGCAAAGCGGCTCTGTGTCGGCGACCGTGTCCTCAGCATCGGTGGCTGGGAGCCATGAGCGGACGGACGCTCCGGTGCCACCATGCTTCCGCGCGGTGACCGCTGGGGCCAACTTCAAGGACCATTGGAACCGGCATCGACACCTGTTGGCCAGACTCCTCGACAAGACGTATCCCAGATGGAAGGTCGATAACGGACTGTCCTTCCTGGAGGATGTCCATGAGGTGATCTCGTCCGGGCGTATCCCATATGTGGGGATGGGTACGCTGCGAGCCGGCCAGGAGGCTGGGCACATCTATCGTGGAGAAGGGATCACTATCGTCCTCAAACAGAACGGAGAGTTCTGGACCCTGCTGGAGTCCGGCAAGGGTATGGACACGGCTATCAGGATGGTCTCGTGACACTAGACGGGGGAAGCCCATCATCCGTGACGCGAACGTTCGCGTCATTGGCGGACAGAGAGGTGACCGGGATCGTCGCGCCCGGCTCGCTTGACCGGGATGCGGGGCACCCGCGGTTTGCCCCCTGGGGGCTGACCGTCTACTTCGCCTTGGACGTCGGCTTCCTGCGTCTGGAGTCGACTGGCGGCCGTGGGCAACTCGCGCTGGAACTGGTTCCGGAAGTGGCGGTTCCGACGGAGATCGAGACGGAGGATGACGAGTTCGCGGTGACGCACTACGACCACCTCCTCCTCGGCGAGGACGAGCCCCGGCGTCTCGTGCGAGTGAGGTATGCCACGAATCCGGAGTCCGACCCGGAGCGGGGAACCGTTCGTTGCGCTGAGTTCGTCCTGGCGCCCCGGACAGTCATATTCGCCGACCCCATGTGGACCTTCGGGGTTCGCCTGAGCGGTGAAGGCGCCTATGACCGGTGGTTGGCGGAAGTTCGGGAGAGCCCGGAGCCACCGTTTCTCGAACACGTATGGCCGGAGTTGCCAGGGTGATGCCTGAGGAGAGGCCGGGCGGCAGACCGCCGTGCGGCCTCTCCTCAGGCTCGTCGACGAGCGCCTCAGGCCCAGCAGCGGGCAGTCATTCGCTCCGGCGACGCCACCGCCGTGGCGGGTGCGTGTCGGATCGGTTCCGGAAGGGGGGAGACTGGTGCCATGCAGCCACGCAACATGTCCATGAGCGGAGCCGTCGACCTCTCCGCGGTGAAGGCGGCCGCAGAGGCCAAGCAGAAGGCCGAGCAGGCCCGGGCCCAGCGGGCGGCCCAACCGGCCGGGCAGCAGGCGGCTGCCGCCGTACAACTGGTCGTCGACGTCGACGAGGCCGGGTTCGAGCAGGAGGTGCTGCAGCGCAGCGCCGAGGTGCCGGTCGTCATCGACTTCTGGGCCGAGTGGTGCCAGCCGTGCAAGCAGCTCAGCCCGATCCTGGAGCGGCTGGCCGAGGAGTACGCCGGCCGCTTCGTGCTCGCCAAGATCGACGTCGACCAGAACCAGATGCTGTTCCAGCAGTTCGGTGTCCAGGGGATCCCCGCCGTGTTCGCGGTGATCGCCGGGCAGGCGCTGCCGCTCTTCCAGGGCGCGGCGCCCGAGCCCCAGGTGCGTCAGGTGCTCGACCAGCTGATCGAGGCGGCCGAGCAGCGGTTCGGGATCGTCGGGGCGCCCGTCGACCCGGAGCAGGCGGCCGCCGCGCGCCAGCAGGCCGCGGCGCAGCCGCAGCCGCCGGCCAACCCGACGCTGGCCGCGGCGCACGCCGCGCTCGACGCCGGGGATCTGGGCGGCGCGATCCAGGCCTACGAGAACGTGCTCGCCGACGAGCCGGCCAACCTGGAGGCCAAACTGGGCCTCGGCCAGGCGCGGTTGCTCCAGCGGGTGCAGGGCGCGGACGCGGCGAAGGCGCGCAAGGCCGCGGCCGACAACCCGAGCGATGTCGCCGCCCAGCTCGCGGTCGCCGACCTGGACCTGGTCGGCGGTCATGTGGAGGACGCCTTCAGCCGGTTGATCTCGACGGTGCAGCGCACGGCGGGGGACGACCGGGACACGGCGCGGGTGCGACTGCTCGAACTGTTCGAGGTGGTGGGCCCCGACGACCCCCGGGTCGTGGCCGCGCGCGGGGCGCTCTCGCGCGTGCTCTTCTGAGTGGTTCGCCTCTTCTACACTCCATGGCGGCCGCTCTTTACCAAAACTTGGTAATCGCGGCCGCCATCACAAACGGCCACAAGGGCAGGGGGTTACCGGGGAGTTGTGCCCGGTTGGTGGGCGGCTGCGGCTTTCGGTGGCCCGCGCCTCCACATCTGCCGGCACATGATCACCACGTATTTGCCACATCGTTATTACTCGCAAGTAACGAACCCCTTGTGCCGTGACGTGAGATGCACCACGATCGGCCAAACCGATGGAGCCACGCATCGGTCTTCGGAGCAGGGGGGTTCCCGCCGATCCGCAGGGGTTGGAGGGACCTGTTTCGCTGTCAGCCGCGTCCAACCGGCGGTCAGTGGCTGTCGCCGGGGTGCAAGCCCGGGGATACGTACTTCTCCTCTCCAGGGCCCCGGACGGCTTGGCAGACCACGGGCTTTGCGGAGTCCGTGGAGTAGTTCGTCCGAGAAGGAGGAAAATCATGGAGTCACAGGCTCGCGGCGGCACGAGATGGAGGCGGTTCGGCCTCGTCATGGTGCCGAGCGTGGCCGCAACCGCTGCCATAGGTATCGCCCTTGCCCAGGGCGCTTTGGCCGCTTCGTTCTCCGTGTCCGGCCAGGAGTTCAAGGTGAGTGTCGACACCCTGGACGGAAACGGATTCAACCAGTACGGCTCGGTCGTCACGCCGGGCGGCGGTTCACCCAGGGCCGTCGCGGTCTCGGCGTTCGACAATGCCGTCATCGACAACCTCTGCCAGTCGGTGGTCATTCCGGCGCCGTTCATCGGTGACGTGACCGTGCGCATCACCGCCGGTACCGACCCGAGGAACCCGGTGAGGGCGGAGAATCTGTTCATCGACCTGGCCCAGCTTGACGCCGACGCGACGTTCGAGAACATCGACATCGGCGTGAACGTCGACACGCTGACGCGGGGTCCCGATCCGGTCAGGGACACTCTTCCGGGCTCGTTCGCGCAGCAGGCCGAAGGGGTGCTGCTCGAGGACGTTGAGCAGGTCGCCTGGGGTACCTCGGCTGGAACCTTCGAGCTGACCGACCTGAGCCTGAGCCTGCACAGGGGCACGGGCGAGGAGTGCTTCTGACGGTCTGATCCACGCCTGGGGCAGGGAGCGGAGACGCGCCTCTCTGCCCCAGGGCGCACCGCCGTATCGTGCATCCCGCCACCGAAACGCGCCACCAGGGGAGTACGTGCCGTGAGCACCAAGATCGAGGAAATGCCCAGAACCTCACTGTTCGCCCGGGGGCGTGTCGCGTTCCGGCACTTCCGGTGGCGGCGCCCCTTCTGGGCCGGGCTCTTCGTCCTCATAGGAGGACTGCCCATCGCCTACTTCCCGTATGCCCATCTGACCTTCGGTCAGCTCACCATCCGCATGGCCACCACGGCCGGTGCCGGCTCTCTGGTCATCGGCGTCCTGCTGGTCGTGCTGGGCCTGACCATATGGTTCCAACCGCATGTGCGGATATTCGCCGGCGTCGCCGCGATCCTGCTGGCACTGGTCTCCCTGGTGGTCTCCAACTTCGGCGGCTTCCTGGTGGGTTTCCTCTGCGGCATGGTCGGCGGGGCCATGAGCATCGCCTGGATGCCGGGCGATGCGAGGCCGGCCGCGGCTCGGGACGCCGCGGCGGCAAACGGGGAGCCGCCGGTTGCCGTCCGGGGGACGGGCAGCGCGCTGGAGGCCTTCGAGGGAACCGCACCGGAGCGGGGGAAAGTTCCGGGGAAGGGGAACGAAGGTGCCGAGTGAAGGAATAGCCGCCTCGGACGACGAGGGGTCACGGCACGCCGCGCCGCGCAGACCCCTGCTGCGACGTCTCCACATGCCCGTGGGGAAGGCGATCGCCCTGGCGGCCATGCCGTCCGCCGCGTTGATGGGGATGGGCTTCAGCTCCCCACTGGCCGCCAGAGCCGACCAGCAGCCGGAGAACCCGTTCCAGGACGCTCCCTGCGTCGAGATGCCGGACGAGGCACCGACGGAGGAGGCGGAGGAGACCGAGGAGCCGGCCGAGGAGCCGGAGGAGACCGAGGAGCCGGCCGAGGAGGAGACGCGGGAACCGGAGCAGCCCGAGGAGGAGCCGGCGGAGGAGCCCGAGCCCGAGCCGACGGAGGACGCGGCGGCCGACCAGCAGGCGCCGGCGGAGGAGCCGGCGGCCGAGGGTGAGCCCGCCGAGGAGGAGGCTCAGGCGGAGGCCGAGGCCGAGGCGGAGGCCGAGGAGGAGCAGCCGGCGGAAGAGGAGGGGGACAACCCCTGGGATCCGCTGGGACTCGGCGACAGTCTGGAGGAGTTGGGCGAGTCCATCGACGACTTCTTCAACCCGGGCCGCGACGAGCAGCCGGAGGAGCCGGTGACGCCGGAGGACCCCGAGGAGTCGGAGGAGCCACGGGAGCCGACGCAGCCCGAGGAGCCGGACGCGCCGGAGGAGACCGAGGAGACCGAGGAGCCGGAGAACGTCGCACCGCCCGCCGAGGCGGACGAGACGGAGGCGCCGGAGGCCGAGGAAGAGACCGAGCCCGCCGAGGAAGAGGAAGACGCCGAGAGCGAGGACGAGGAGAGCGAGGAGGCCGTCGAGGTCGAGACGGTCGACCCGTTCGCGCCCGACGCGCAGGGGCGGCTGCCGTTCCCCTGTCCCGAGGAGCTCCGCGTGCCCGGCACCGACGAGCAGACTCCGCTGATCCTGCCGGACCAGCCCTGGTACCTGGACGCCTCCTACCTGACGCTGCGCGGTCTCGACTACCACGGCGTGGTCAACGTGACCACCGCCAACGGCACCGTCAAGCAGGTGCTGAAGTTCACCGCCGAGCTGATCGACATCGGCGACCTGCACCAGATCGTGGACGCCCCGGGCGGCGTGCGCTACCACGTCGGGACCGACCCGGGCTCCAACTCGACCTTCAGGGACGGCACGGTGACGATGTACACCGAGCGTCTGGAGGGCAATCTCTTCGGCATCATCCCGGTGGTCTTCGACCCCGAGCACCAGCCGCCGCTCGACCTGCCGATCGCCTACTTCACCGACGTCTTCATCACCCAGGCCGGCCAGTTCGGCGGCACCCTCGCGATGCAGGGTATGAGGAGCTACACCACCAACGACGGGCCCACGGTGGTTGGTTGAACGGTGGGTTGATCCGGATTGCGTGACGCGGGGCGGCCGGAGGCCGCCCCGCACGCGTTACCGGGGAGAACCCGGGAGGGCGTCAGACGCCCTGCTGGCCGCCGATGTGGTGGACGCGGATCATGTTGGTGGTGCCGGGGACGCCGGGAGGCGAGCCGGCGGTGATGATCATCGTGTCGCCGGGCTGGTAGCGGTTGAGGCGGGACAGCTCGGAGTCGCAGAGCTCCACCATCTCGTCCGTGTGGTTGACGTGCGGCACCACGGTCGTCTCGACACCCCAGCTCAGCGTGAGCTGGTTGCGGGTGGCCGGCTCCGAGGTGAAGGCCAGGATCGGCTGGGGGGCGCGGTAGCGCGAGAGGCGGCGGGCGGTGTCGCCGGACTTGGTGAACGCGACCAGGCCCTTGGCGTCCAGGAAGTCCGCGATCTCGGTGGCCGCGCGGGCCACGGAACCGCCCTGGGTGCGGGGCTTCTTGCCGGGCACCAGCGGCTGGAGGCCGCGGGAGAGCAGCTCGGTCTCGGCGGCGACCACGATCTTGGACATGGTCTTGACCGTCTCGATCGGGTAGCGGCCGACCGAGGACTCCGCCGACAGCATCACCGCGTCCGCGCCGTCCAGGATGGCGTTGGCGACGTCGGAGGCCTCGGCGCGGGTGGGGCGGGAGTTGGTGATCATCGACTCCATCATCTGGGTCGCCACGATCACCGGCTTGGCGTTGCGGCGACACATCTCGATCAGCCGCTTCTGCACCATCGGGACCTTCTCCAGCGGGTACTCCACCGCCAGGTCGCCGCGGGCCACCATCACGCCGTCGAAGGCCAGGACGACCTCCTCCATGTTGTCGACCGCCTGCGGCTTCTCGACCTTGGCGATCACCGGGACCCGGCGGCCCACCCGGTCCATCACGCGGTGCACGTCCCGCACGTCCTCCGCGTTGCGGACGAAGGACAGCGCCACCATGTCGGCGCCCATCCGGAGCGCGAACTCCAGGTCCTCGATGTCCTTCTCGGAGAGCGCCGGCACGTTGACCGCGACGCCGGGCAGGTTGATCCCCTTGTGGTCGGAGATCACGCCGCCCTCGATCACGATGGTCTTCACCCGGGGGCCGTCCACCTCGGTGACCTGGAGCGAGACGTTGCCGTCGTTGATGAGGATCGTCTCGCCCTTGGCGACGTCACCCGGCAGCCCCTTGTAGGTGGTGCCGCAGATGGACCGGTCGCCCGGCACGTCCTCGGTGGTGATGGTGAACTCGTCGCCCCGCTGCAGCTCGACCGGCCCGTTGGCGAAGGTCTCGAGGCGGATCTTGGGGCCCTGGAGGTCCGCCAGCACGCCGATCGCGACGCCGGTCTCCTCGCTCGCCTTGCGGACCCGGTGGTACCGCTCCTCGTGCTCCTCGTGCGAGCCGTGGCTGAAGTTGAAGCGGGCCACGTTCATACCTGCGTCGATCAGCGCCTTCAGCTTCTCGAAGGAGTCGACGGCTGGGCCCAGGGTGCAGACGATTTTGGAACGGCGCATGCTGGCGATCCTACTCGTTTTGTTCCGTGCCGGAATAATGTGGTGTCTGGCCGGTGCCGACCAGGGCGAAAGCCTGGGTGGCGATCTCCAGTTCCTCGTCCGTGGGCACCACGGCGACCGCGACCCGAGCGTACTCCGGGGAGATGACCCTCGGCCCCCCGGCTCGCGCCGAGTTCAACCGCTCGTCGACCTCGATTCCGAGTCCCGAAAGCCCCGCGACGGCCGCCGCCCGCACCTCTGCCGAGTTCTCGCCCACGCCCGCCGTAAACGCGACGGCGTCCACCCGGCCGAGGACCGCGGTGTACGCGCCCAGGTACTTCCGCAGTCGGTGGGCGTAGATGTCGAACGCCAGCCGCGCCGCCGGGTCGTCGGCCGCCATCCGGCGCGAGATCTCCCGCATGTCGTTGTCCCCGCACAGGCCGAGCAGCCCGGACCGCTTGTTGAGCAGCGCGTCGATCTCGTCCACCGGCATGCCGGCCACCCGCGCCAGGTGGAAGACCACCGCCGGGTCGACGTCGCCGGAACGGGTGCCCATCACCAGGCCCTCCAGCGGGGTCAGGCCCATCGAGGTGTCGACGCAGCGGCCGCCGGCGACCGCCGAGGCCGAGGCGCCGTTGCCCAGGTGCAGCACGATCACGTTCACCTCGGACGGGTCCCGGCCGAGCAACGCGGCGGTGCGGCGCGCGACATAGGCGTGCGAGGTGCCGTGGAAGCCGTAGCGGCGGATGCGGTGCCGGTCGGCGGTCGCCACGTCGATGGCGTAACGGGCCGCGTGCTCCGGCATGGTGGTGTGGAACGCGGTGTCGAACACGGCCACCTGCGGGACGGCCGGGTTGAGCGAGCGCGCGGTGCGGATGCCCGCCAGGTTGGCCGGGTTGTGCAGCGGGGCCAGCGGCACGAGGCGCTCGATCTCCGCGAGCACCGCGTCGTCGACCACCGTCGGCGCGGTGAACGACTGGCCGCCGTGCACCACCCGGTGGCCGATCGCCGCGAGTTCCGGGGAGTCGACGCCGTGCCCGTCGGCCGCCAGCTCCTCGGCCGCGAGCCGCAGCGCCGCGCCGTGGTCGGGCACCGGCAGTTCGCGCTCCCGGCGGGCGCCGCCGGCCGTGGTGTGCGCCAGCCGGCCCGCGCGCTCGCCGATCCGCTCGACGAGGCCGACGGCGAGCCGCGACTCGTCGCGCATGTCGAGCAGCTGGTACTTCACCGAGGAGGAGCCGGAGTTGAGCACCAGCACCCTGGTCGGCCGTGTCATGCCACGGACTCCTTGTCGGTTCGGTCGTTTCGCGCCTGCTGGGCCTGGATGGCGGTGATCGCCACCGTGTTGACGATGTCCTGCACCAGCGCGCCGCGCGACAGGTCGTTGACCGGCTTGCGCAGCCCCTGGAGCACCGGGCCCACGGCCACCGCGCCCGCCGAACGCTGCACCGCCTTGTACGTGTTGTTGCCGGTGTTGAGGTCGGGGAAGACCAGCACCGTCGCCTTGCCGGCCACCGGCGAGCCCGGCAGCTTGGCCGCGGCCACCGTCGGCTCGACGGCCGCGTCGTACTGGATCGGCCCCTCCACCAGCAGGTCGGGCCGCAGCCGCCGGACGAGCTCGGTGGCCTCCCGCACCTTGTCCACGTCGGCGCCCGAGCCCGAGGTGCCGGTCGAGTACGACAGCATCGCGATCCTCGGCTCGACCCCGAAGCCGGCCGCCGTGCCGGCCGACTGGATGGCTATGTCGGCCAACTGGGCCGCGTCCGGGTCCGGGTTGACCGCGCAGTCGCCGTAGACCAGCACCCGGTCGGCCAGGCACATGAAGAACACCGAGGAGACGATCGACGCGCCGGGACTGGTCTTGATCACCTCGAACGCCGGGCGGATCGTCGCCGCCGTCGAGTGCGCGGCGCCCGACACCATGCCGTCGGCCAGGCCCTCCTCGACCATCAGGGTGCCGAAGTACGACACGTCGGCCACCACGTCGTACGCCAGCTCGTAGCCGACCCCGCGGTGCGCGCGCAGCGCGGCGTAGCGCTCGGCGAACCGCTCGCGCAGCGGCGAGGTCTCGGGGTCGACGACGCGGGCGCTCGGCACCGGGTCCGCGGGGTCCACCGCCTCGTCCGGGTCGAGCAGCCGCAGGTCGAGACCGAGGTCGGCGACCGCCTTGCGGACCGCGGCCTGCGGGCCGAGCAGCGTCAGGTCGCACACGTTGCGGCGCAGCAGCACCTCGGCCGCGCGCAGCACCCGATCCTCGGTGCCCTCGGGCAGCACCACGTGGCGGCGGTCGGCGCGGGAGCGCTCGATCAGCTCGTGCTCGAACATCATCGGCGTGACCCGGTCGCCCCTGGCCACCGCGAGGCGGCTGGTGAGGGCGGCCGTGTCCACCCGCGACTCGAACAGGCCGAGCGCGATCTCCGCCTTGCGCGGGGTGGCCGCCGTCAGCTTCCCCTCGAGACCGGAGAGCGCGGTCGCCGTGGAGAACGAGTCGCCCGGCACCGAGAGCACCGGGATGCCGGGGGCGAGACGCTCGGCCAGCGCCATGGTGCGCGCGCCGGGGCGCTCGCCCAGGGTGAGCAGGAGCCCCGCGATCCGGGGCGCCCCGGTCGAGTGCGCGGCCAGCGCGCCGACCACCAGGTCCTCGCGGTCCCCCGGGGTGAGCACCAGGCAGCCCTCGCTGAGCGCGGCCAGGAACGTCGGCAGCATCGCCCCGCCGAAGACGAAGCCGCGCACGTCCCTGGCCATCCCGGTCGGGTCGCCGCGCAGCGTCTCGGCGCCGAGCGCGGCCGCCACCTGGGCCACGGTGGGCGCCGAGAGTGCCGGGTCCTCGGGTAGCACGTAGACGGGGACCGGCAGCTGTCCCGTGCCGAGATCGCGGACGGCGCGCACCGCCTCGTCGTCCCGCACCCGGTTGGCGATCATGGCGAGCACGTCGCAGCCGAGCGAGGTGAAGGCGTGGTGGGCGTTGCGGACCTCGGCGACGACCGACTCGGCGCTCTGCCCGGTGCCGGCGACCACCGGCAGCACGGGCGCGCCGAACTCGTTGGCCAGGCGGGCGTTGAGCGCGAGCTCGGCGGGGAGCTGGGTGTCGGCGTAGTCGCTGCCCAGGACGAGCACGACCTCGTAGTCGCGGGCGACCTCGTGGAAGCGGTCGACCAGCCGGGTGACCAGCTCGTCCGTGCCGCGCTCGGCCTGGAGCGCGGCGGCCTCCCCGTACGTCATGCCGCGCGCGTGCTCGGCGGTCTGGGAGAGCCGGTAGCGGCCCTTCAACAGCCCGAACACCGGGTCCGGCGCCTCGTGGTCGAGCGGCCGGAACACCCCGACGCGGTCGACCTGCCGGGTCAGCATCTCCATGATGCCGAGTTCGATCACCTGCCGGCCATCTCCCCGACCGATGCCGGTCACGTACACACTGCGCGTCACAGCAGCCGTCCCTGTCGCTTTGTATGGTCCCCCTCTGGCGCCGTCGCTCAAGGTGCGGGCAGCATGCCCGCGTGGGCCTTCATCCCGACCGTACCCGGGGGTGGTGATGGGGCGCGCGCCGGGTAGGCGAGCAGGGTAGGGAGGAGTTCCGGGCCCGTGAAAGAATTCCAATCGTCCGTGTTGTGCCCGTGGCGCCGCCCGAGTCGTCCCGATGCCATCGGCCCACGCACCAACGTCGAACCGAGCAGGAGAGCGCACCATCATGCGTATCGGAGTACTGACCGCGGGCGGTGACTGCCCCGGCCTCAACGCCGTGATCAGGTCGGTCGTGCATCGTGCCGTGGTGGACCGGGGAGACTCGGTGATCGGCTTCGAGGACGGGTTCAAGGGGCTGCTCGAGGGGCGCTACCGCGAACTCGACATCGACTCGGTCAGCGGCATCCTGGCCCGCGGCGGCACCATCCTCGGCTCCAGCCGGCTGGAGCGCGCCCGGCTGCGCGAGGCCTGCGACAACGCGGAGGCGTTCCGCCGCAAGCTCAGCCTCGACGCGCTGATCCCGATCGGCGGCGAGGGCACGCTGACGGCCGCCCGGATGCTGGCGGACGCCGGCATCCCGGTGGTGGGCGTCCCCAAGACCATCGACAACGACATCTCGGCCACCGACCGCACCTTCGGCTTCGACACGGCCGTCGGCGTGGCCACCGAGGCCATCGACCGGCTGAAGACCACCGCCGAGTCCCACCAGCGGGTGATGGTGGTCGAGGTCATGGGCCGGCACGCGGGCTGGATCGCGCTGGAGGCCGGCATGGCCGGCGGCGCGCACGGCATCTGCATCCCGGAGCGCCCCTTCCAGGTCGACGACCTGTGCAAGATGGTCGAGGACCGGTTCGCGCGCGGCAAGAAGTTCGCGGTCATCTGCGTCGCCGAGGGCGCGCGCCCGGCTGAGGGCTCCATGCCGTACGAGCGCGGCGAGATCGACCCCTACGGCCACGAGCGGTTCGCCGGCATCGGCAACCGGCTGGCCGCCGAGCTGGAGAACCGCCTCGGCACGGAGGCCCGCCCGGTCATCCTCGGCCACGTCCAGCGCGGCGGCACGCCCACCGCGTACGACCGCGTCCTGGCCACCCGCTTCGGCTGGCACGCCGTCGAGGCCGCGCACCGCGGCGAGTTCGGCATGATGACGGCGCTGCGCGGCACCGAGATCGTGATGACCCCGTTGGCCAACGCGACGATGGAGCTCAAGCGGGTCCCGCAGGACCGGATGGACGAGACCGAGGCGGTGTTCTGACCGAACGGCGTTCTGGCCGAACGGGCCTGGCGGGCCGGCGCTGGCCCTGGCGGGCCGGCGCTGGCCCTGGCGGGCCGGCGCCGGGCGTGAGCCCAGGCCGCCGGCCGCCGACCCTGGGCCTGCCCGCCGGGCGCTGACCGCCCGGTGCGCGCCCCGCTGGCGCGGCCGTGGGCGCGACAGCGCGGGCTTGGCGCGCCGCCGCCGGCCGGCCCGGCGGCGCTGGTCGTCCCGCGCGTCCGCGTGCCCGTGGGTCGGCGTCTCGGTGAGGCCCCCGGCAGGGTAGGGGTGGCCCCACCAGGAAGGCGGCGGCTGGCGCCAGTGTGGGGGTGGCGGGCCCGCGCCTAGCGTCGCCGCATGGGAAAGAACAACTGGTTACCACGGGTCGCGGCCTCGGCCGCCGTGCTCGGCGCCTGCGCCGTGGCGGCCCCGGCCAACGCCGCCGACGCCGCCGAAGGCGGCGAGCGTCTCGCCCGGTACCACGCGCAGGAGCTCGACTGGCACGCGTGTGCGCTCGGGCCCGAGGACGAGGTCGGGCGGGAGCTCGACGCGGCGGGGGCCGACTGCGCCGAGCTGACCGTGCCGCTCGACTACGCGGAGCCGGGCGGCAGGACCATCACCGTCGCGCTGTCCCGGCTCCCGGCCGCCGACCGGGAGCACCGCGTCGGGCCGCTGTTCCTCAACAACGGCGGCCCCGGCGGGGCCGGCCTCGACATGCCGCTCACCGTCGGCGCGGCCATGGGGGACGTCGCCGAGCGGTTCGACCTGATCGGGATGGACCCCCGGTTCGTCGGCCGCTCCACGCCGCTCGACTGCGGCTGGGACATCGGCACCGGCATCTACTCGGCGGGCCCCGACCGGGCCTCGTTCGCCGCCTCCGCCGCCCGCGCCCGTGAGCTGGCCGAGCGGTGCCGGCGGGCCGCCGGCGACCTGCTGCCGCACGTCAGCACCCGGAACACGGCCCGCGACATGGACGTGCTGCGCGGCGCGCTGGGCGAGGACCGGATCTCGTACCTCGGCTACTCCTACGGCAGCTACCTCGGCGAGGTCTACGCCGCGCTGTTCCCTGGCCGGACCGACCGGATGGTGCTGGACGGCGTCATCCACCCGGACCGCTACCGGCAGACGCTGCTCCAGGGCGCCGAGGCCGCCAACGAGAGCGCGCTGCGCGGCTGGGCCGACTGGGTCGCCGAGCGCGACGACGCGTACGGCCTCGGTGCCAGCCGGGACGCGGTGCTGGCCGCCGTGGACCGGATCCACCAGGCGGCGGCCGAGAAGCCGTTGGAGGTCGGGGAGTTCAGGCTCGACGCGCACCTGCTGCCGATCGTGTTCTTCGGCGGCCTCGGCAGCGACCTCGACGAACGGCGGGCCGCGCTCGCCGAGTCGGCGGCCGTGCTGGCCCGCGCGGCCGCCGGGGAACAGGTCGAGCCCGGGCCCGGGCTGGCCGAGGAGCTCGCCTGGCTGACCACCGGCGCCGGCTCGCGGCAGGCGAGCGCGCAGACGGCCGTCATCTGCGGGGACGTCGCCGAACGGCGCGGGCTCGGCGCCTACTGGCGGGACATCCAGGGGAGCCGGGCCGAGTACCCGTTCGCCGGGCCGCTGGCGTCCAACGTGAACCCCTGCGAGTACTGGGGCCGCCCGGCCGAGGGGCCGACCGCGCTGCCCGACGACGTGCCGGCGCTGCTGGTGGCCGCCACCGGCGACCCGCGCACCGTGTACGAGGGGACCACGGAGGTGCGTGCCGACTGGCCGTCGTCGCGGCTGGTCACCGTGGCCGGTGCCGCCCAGCACGGCCTGTTCGGCGAGTACGGCAACGCCTGCGTGGACGCGCGGGTCAACGTCTACCTGGCCGAAGGGAGGCTGCCGGCGCGCGACCTGACCTGCCGCCCGTAGCGCGTGCCCGCGCCCTGTCAGCCCGCTGTGCGCCGGCTGACAGGGCGCCCCGGCAGCCTGGCGTCGTCAGTGAACGACGAGACGACGTGAGAGGAGTCCAGGTGAGCTACGCCTTCCGGGCCGAGGGCCTGGTCAAGCGCTTCGGCGACACCACCGCGCTGAACGGGGTGGACCTGGCGGCCAGGCCGGGCACCGTGCTCGGGGTGCTGGGGCCCAACGGCGCGGGCAAGACGACGGCGGTGCGGATCCTCGCGACGCTGCTGCGGCCCGACGCCGGCCGGGCGGAGGTCGCCGGGTTCGACGTGGTGCGGCAGCCGGACGAGGTGCGCCGCCGGATCGGGCTCACCGGGCAGTACGCCTCGCTGGACGAGGACCTGACCGGCCACGAGAACCTGGTGATGATCGGCAGGCTGCTCGACCTGTCCAGGGCAGAGGCCAGGGCCAGGGCGGCCCAGCTGCTCGACCGGTTCGACCTCACCGAGGCGGCCGGGCGGCGCGCCGGCACCTACTCGGGTGGCATGCGCCGTCGCCTCGACCTGGCCGTCAGCCTGGTGGCCAGGCCCGAGGTGGTGTACCTGGACGAGCCGACCACCGGGCTCGACCCGGGCAAGCGGGACGACGTGTGGACGCTGGTGCGGGAGCAGGCGGCGCAGGGCGCCACGGTGCTGCTGACCACCCAGTACCTGGAGGAGGCGGACGCGCTCGCCGACGAGATCGCCGTGATCGACCGGGGCGCCGTCATCGCGCACGGCACCCCGCACGAGCTCAAGGCCGTGGTCGGCGACCAGACCCTCCAGGTGCGGCCGCTCGACGAGGGGCGGCTGCCCGAGGTGGCCGAGGTGCTCGAACGGGTCGCCGGCCAGCGCCCCGACTCGCCTGGCCGGGGGGTGCTCAGCGTCCCGGTGGTCGGCGACGCGACGCTGCGGCCCCTGGTCGCCGAGCTCGCCGAGCGCGGCATAGCCGTCACCGAGCTTTCGCTGCGGCTGCCCAGCCTGGACGAGGTCTTCCACGCCCTCACCGGCGAGGCCGCGAAGCGGGTGGCGGCATGAGCGGCACCCGTCTTCTCTCGCACAGCCTGACCCTGGCCCTGCGCAGCCTGCGCAAGATGGTCCGCACCCCCGAGCAGCTGTTCGACGTGACGGTGCAGCCGGTCATCTTCGTGGTGATGTTCCTCTACCTGCTCGGCGGTGCCGTCTCGGGGTCGACCGGCGAGTACCTGTCGTTCCTGCTGCCCGCGATCATGGTGCAGACGGTGGTCTTCGCCTCGGTGCCCACCGGCATCAACCTCAACACCGACATCAGGAAGGGCGTCTTCGACCGCTTCCGCAGCCTGCCCATCGCGCGCTCGGCGCCCCTGCTCGGCGCGGTGCTCGGCGACATGGTCAGGTTCGTGGTGTGCGTCGTGGTGCTGCTCGGCTTCGGCTACGCGCTGGGCTTCCGGATCGGCACCGACCCGCTGTCCGCGCTCGCCGCCTGCCTGCTGATGATGGTGTTCGCGTTCTCGCTGGTCTGGGCCTCGGTGCTGCTCGGCGTGACCGCCAGGGACCCGGGCAGCGTGCAGGGGATCATGTTCCTGGCGATGTTCCCACTCACCTTCGGCACCAACATGGTCACGCCCACCGAGACCATGCCCGGCTGGCTCCAGTGGTGGGTCGGGGTCAACCCGGTGACGGACGTGATGGAGGCGGCCCGCGGGCTGCTGACGTCAGGGCCGGTGGCGGGGCCCGTCACCAGCACCCTGCTGTGGTCGGCCGGCCTGTTCGCGGTGTTCTTCCCGCTCGCCGTCCGCGCCTACCAGCGCGGCACCGCGTAGCAGGTCGACGGCGGCGTCGCGGTGCCGGCCCGCGCCCCGCCGCAGCGCGGCGGCCCAGGGCCCGGCGCCGAGCGCCGCCTCCAGCCGGGCGGCGAGCGCGGCGGTGTCCCGGCTGCCCAGGTCGGGCATCCCGCGCAGGGCCTGCGCGGCGCCCAGCGCCTCGGCCGCCAGGGCCGGCTCGCCCCGGCCCTCGCACAGCAGGGCCACGGCGACGCCCACCCGGGCCACCACCGGCATGTCCCAGACGTCGCTCGCCTCGTCGAGCGCCTGCCCGAGGAGGGTGCCGGCGGCGCGGGTGTCCCCCTCGGACAGCGCGAGCAGCGCCAGGCCGGCCCGCACCAGCGCGCTCAGTTGGGGCTGGACGAAGGTGCCGCGCTCGACGTGCCGCATCGCCGTCTCGTAGTGCTCCCTCGCCTCGGCCGCATCGCCCCCGCGGCGCGCCAGATCGCCGAGGGCGAGCCGCACGTGCGCCACCCGGTAGCCGGAGCCGAGCCGGTCGGCCGCCTCGGCCAGCGGGATCAACTCCTCGCGCACCGCGTCGAGTTCACCCTGCTCGACCCGGACGACGGCCAGCAGGGCGCGCAGCTGGTCCAGGCCGGACTCCGAGCGCAGCTCGCCCATCAGGCCCAGTGCCTCGGTCAACGTGGCGCGGGCCTCGGCGAGTTCGCCGCGCTGCCGGCACAGTTCACCGAGCGAGGTCAGCGCCATCCCGAGCCCCCACCGGTCCCCGGCCTCCCGGAACCCGGCCACCGCCGGCCGAAGCTCCGCCTGCACCCCGTCGGGATCGCCCGCGTTCTCCAGGATCGCGGCCCGCATCAGGCGCAGCATCGCGCGGGTCCACGGGTCCGGATGGTCGATCGCCGCGGGGAGCCGCGCCCCCTCCGCCGGGGGGTCGGCGAACATCGCCAGGCCCTGTTCGAGCGCCCCGACCAGCGGCAGCGTCCGGGCGTCCACGCCGGGGCGCGCCAGCTCGGCGCGCAGCCGCTCGGCCTCCGGCCACGCCTCGGCCGGGCGGCCGGTGGCCGTGGCGTTGAGCACGAACAGGCCGCTGGCCACGGTGCGCGCCTCCCAGGGCGACGCGCCCGGTACGTCCAGCGCCAGCCGCAGCCAGTGGGTGGCCTCGTCGTGGTGGCCGCGCATCGTCCAGTACAGGCCGAGCGCCGCGACGAGGCGCACGGCGGTGTCCGCGTCCGCCACGGCCACCGCGTGGTGCAGGGCGGCCAGCAGGTTGTCCCGCTCGGCGCTCAGCGTGGCCAGCCAGGTGAGTTGGGCGTGCCCCCGCAGGTGCGGCGCGGCGGTCTCGGCCAGCCGCAGGAAGTACGCCGCGTGCGCGTCCCGCGCCGCGCGGGCCAACCCGGCCGCCGCGAGCCGCTCCCCGCCGTACTCGCGCAGCGTCTCCAGCATCCGGAACCTCGGTGCGGAACCGCCGTCGCCCTCCGCGAGTTGGAGCAGCGACTTGTCGGCGAGCGAGGTCAGCGGCTCCAGGGCCTCGCCGGCCGGCAGCCCGGTGACCCCCTCGGCGCTCTCCGGCGTGACCCCGCCCGCGAACACCGCGAGCCACTCGGCGAGCCGCCGCTCCTCGTCGGACAGCAGCTCCCAGCTCCACGCCACGACGGCGCGCAACGTCTGGTGGCGCGGCAGCGCGGTGCGGTTGCCGCCGGTCAGCAGCCGGAACCGGTCGTCGAGGCGGGACGCCAGGTGGTCGGGGTCGAGGGTGCGCAGCCGGGCCGCGGCCAGTTCGATGGCCAGCGGCAGCCCGTCGAGCCGGCGGCAGATCTCGCGCACCGCGGCGACGTTGCCGTCGTGCACCGTGAAGCCGGGCCGCACCGCCGCGGCCCGCTCCGCGAGCAGCCGCACGGCGGGGGAGGCCGCGGCCTCGGCGGCCCGCGCCCCCGGCGGCGGCAGCCGCAGCGGCGGCACGGGCGCCAGCGCCTCGCCGAGGATGCCGAGCGGCTCCCGGCTGGTGGCCAGCACCCGCAGCCCTGGGCAGTCGCCCAGCAGCCGGTCGGCGATCCCGGCCGCCGAGTCCACCAGGTGCTCGCAGTTGTCGAGAACCAGCAGCGCGGGGGCGCCGGAGAGCGCGTCGACGAGCTGGTCGAGCGCGTCCCGGGAGGCGGCGGACGGAGGTCGGGGCTCCAGGACGCCGTGCGCGTGGGCGCCCAGCGCGTCGAGCGCGGCGCGCGGCACGTCCTCCGGGTCGCCGACCGAGGCCAGCTCGACCAGCCAGACGCCGCCCGGGAAGCCGCCCGCCAGCTCGGCCGCCGCGGTGGTGGCCAGCCGCGTCTTGCCGGCGCCGCCCGGGCCGACCAGCGTCACCAGACGGGCCTCCGCCAGCCGCTCGCCGACCAGCCGCAGCTCCTCCTCCCGGCCGACGAAGCTGGTGAGCGGGGCCCGCAGGTTCCCGGCCGGCGGCCGGGGCGCCGGGGCGAGCGCCGGGTCGGCGCGCAGCACCGCCAGGTGCAGCCCGCGCAGCTCAGGACCCGGATCGGCGCCCAACTCCTCGGCCAGCAGCGACCGGTACTCCGCGTAGCCGGCCAGCGCCTCCGCCTGCCGGCCGGCCGCGTAGCGCGCCCTGATCAGCAGGGCCCGAGGCCGCTCACGCAGCGGGTGCGCGGCGACCAGCGCCTCAAGATCTGCCAGCACGGCCGCCGGCCGGCCGGCGGCCAACTCGGCCTCGGCCAGGTCCTCGACGGCCGCGTCCCGCAGCTCGGCGAGCCGGGCCGCGGCCGCCACCACGTACGGCGCGTCCCCCGCGTCGGCCAGCGCGGGACCGCGCCACAGCGCCAGCGCCTCGCGCAACGTCCCGGCCGCCGCGCCCGGCTCGCCACGGCCGAGCGCCCGCCGGCCGGCGCCGGCGAGGCGCTCGAACCTGGCCGCGTCCACGCAATCCGGCGGGACGGCGAGCCGGTAGCCGCCGGGCTCCGAGACGACGAGCCCGGAGCCGGGCAGCGCCCGGCGCAGCCGGGAGACGAGGGACTGCAGCGCGTTGGCCTGGTCGCCCGGCGGCGCGTCGCCCCACAGCACCCCGGCCAGCGCCTCGCCGCTCACCCGCGCTCCGGCGTCCAGCGCGAGCCTGATCAGCAGCGCCCGCAGCCGCGCGCCGCCGACGCCGACGGCCTCGCCCTGCGCGGAGGTGACCTGAAGCGGCCCGAGGATCCCGACCTGCACGGCGGCAAGTCTCTCACCGGCGGCGGAAACCGACTGGACAGGCGGTCGCCCGGCTCCCTACAGTCGGCGACCATGCGCAGCCCCGAGTCCGACAGAGCCTAGCCACCGGCGTCCGGTGGCTGTCCGCGCTCTCCACTCCGCCCCCGTCGTGGGGCGTCGCGCGCCCTGAACCCCTCCGCACGCCGGCGTGACCGTTCGACGTCATCCGCTCTCTTCCACGGCTGTGGGGTCTCGCTGTGCCTTTTGTGCTGTACGTACTCGCCCTGGCGATCTTCGCCCAGGGCACCTCGGAGTTCATGTTGGCCGGCCTGGTGCCGGACATCGCCGCCGACCTCGGGGTGTCGGTCGGCGCCGCCGGCGGGCTGACCTCGGCCTTCGCGGTCGGGATGATCGTGGGCGCGCCGCTGATGGCGGTGCTCGCGATGCGCTGGCCGCGCCGGCTCGCGCTGCTGTCCTTCCTGGTGGCCTTCCTGCTCACGCACGTCGTGGGTGCCGTGACCACCAGCTATCCGGTGCTGCTCGCCAGCCGGGTGGTGGCCGCGCTCGCCAACGCCGGCTTCCTCGCGGTGGCGTTGGCCGCCGCGACCGCCCTGGTGGCGGCCGACGCCAAGGGCCGCGCCACCTCGGTGCTGCTCGGCGGCGTCACCCTGGCCTGCGTCGCCGGGGTGCCGGGCGGCGCGCTGCTCGGTCAACTCTGGGGCTGGCGCTCGGCGTTCTGGGCGGTGGCGCTGGTTTCTGTGCCGGCGGTGGTGGCCGTGGTGCGGTCCGTGCCGGGCGGCGCGGCCGACCCGGCGGGCGCCGGGGGCGCGCGCGGCGAGCTGCGGGCGCTGCGCCGGCCGCGGCTTCTGCTGATGCTGGCGCTCGGCGCGCTGGTCAACGGCGCGACGTTCTGCACCTTCACCTATCTCGCGCCGCTGGCCACCGAGGTGGCGGGGCTCGGCGACGGCTGGGTGCCGGCGCTGCTCGCGCTGTTCGGCCTCGGCTCGTTCCTCGGCGTCACGCTGGCCGGCCGGGTGGCCGACCGCCGGCCCACGCCGCTGCTGGTCGGCGGCGGCCTGGCGCTGCTCGCCGGCTGGACGACGCTGGCCCTGGCGGCCGGCACCGCGGCCGTCGTGGTGCCGCTGGCCCTCGTGCAGGGCGCGCTGTCCTTCGCGGTGGGCTCCACGCTGATCGCGCGCGCGCTCTACGAGGCGCCCGAGGCGCCCCGCCTCGGCGGCGGCTTCGCCACCGCGGCGCTCAACGTGGGCGCGGCGCTCGGCCCGTGGGCCGGCGGCCTCGCCATCGACGCCGGCCACGGCTACCGCTCCGCGCCATGGGTGAGCGCCGCCCTGCTCGCCCTGGCCCTGACGACGGCGACCCTGGCCACGACGCGCCTCCGCCGGGCGTCCGAGCCGGTCGGCTAGCCGCCGACCGCGCCCCGTGCCGACCAGGTGTGTTCGACGAAGGGTGGCTCGGGGCCGTCCAGGGTCTCGGCCACCCACCGTTCGTAGGCGCCCTCGCCGGTCAGCCGCACCCCGAAGGTCCACATCGGGTCGGCGAACAGCACCGCGCCGTGCGTGAAGGTGAACTCGGCGCAGCGGACCGTGCCGCGCTCGGGCACGGACTCCCGGTTGGTGGTGTAAGGGACAGGGACGCGGACCGGACGGTCACCTCGGGGACGAGGGAAAGCGCGAGCTGGCCCCGGTTGCCGACCGAGTCCATCCGCAGGAGGCCGGCGTCCAGCACCAGGTAGACGGTCGGGGTCCACGGGGCGAACCGGGGGCGCCCCCCGTCCCGGTCGAGGGAGCCGGGCGCGAGCACGTCCGTCACCTCGCGGTCCGCCAGGGCCGCGAGGACCTCCGTCGGCGTCACGACCGCGCGTCGGCGAGCAGCGCCCGGGCCGCCGCGAGGGCCGCGGCGGCGGCGTCGGCTTCGCCGGCGATGGCGAAACTGACGATCGCGCCCTCGTGCAGGCTCAGCAGCTGTACCGCGAGGCGGTCGGGGTCGGTGGCCCCGGCCGCCGTGAGCTCGTGGTGGAAGAAGTCGCGCAGCCACTTCTTCTCGGCGACGATCACCTGCCGGCCCGGGTGCTCGGGCTCCGGCAGCTCGGCGAAGGCGTTGATGAAGCTGCAGCCGCGGTCGGAGTCGCCGAGCCACTCGGGGAGCACCTCGAACGGCACGAGCACCCGGCGCGCCGCGTCGCCCCTCGCGGCGTCGAGGCGCTCGGCGATCAGGTCGCGCCAGCGCTGGTCGCGGGTCTCCAGGTAGGCGACCAGCAGGCCGTCCTTGGAGCCGAAGCGGTCGTAGAGGGTGCGCTTGGTGACGCCCGACTCGGCCGCGATGGTGTCGACCCCGACCGCGTGGATCCCGCGGCGGTAGAACAGCTCGGACGCGACGGCCAGGATCCGCCGGGCGCCCGGGGTCAGCTGGTCGGCGCGCGTGGCTTCGCTCGTCGCACGAGACATCGGATTCCCCCTTGACTTCACAGGTCTGTATACCTAGCCTCGACTCCAGTACTTCACAGACCAGTGTAGTCGGAGGCAATCATGGAGCGAGTACTGCGACCGCTGGCCAGGTTCGTGCGTGACGTCGGCTACGGCGTCCACGCGGGGAACGCCATCCGCCACGGCCGGCCGCTCGACCCGACCACCCGCGAGGCCACCGGGGCCGCCGGGGCGGCGCCCGCCGCCGGGACTCCCCGGGACCGGCGGCTCCTCGGAAGCTAGGCTGCCGGCGAGGGAAGAGGCCGCATGTACGTCGGCCTCCCGCCGACGGCGGGCTGACCCGCCGGGCTCAGTCCACCAGCGAGCGAGGGTCGGTGTTGGCGCCGCACAGCACCACGCAGACCTCCTCGCCGGGCCCGGCCTCCGGCGCCCCGGCCAGGGCCGCGGCCGCCGCGTGTTCGACGGCGAGGCGGTGTTCCCGCCACAGCAGCCGCCTGGCCGCCACGATGACCTCGTCGGAGACCAGCACCGAGCTGACGTGCGGCATCCCGGCCCAGCGCAGCGCCTCGGCCGAGACCCGGCGGGCCCCGAGCGAGTCGGCGGCCACCGAGTCCACCGGCACGTCCACCGGTTCGCCGGCGGCGAGCGCCGCGTTCAGGCACCGGCAGTTCTCCGGCTCCACGGCCACCACCCGGATCCCGTGCTCGGCGGCCGCGGCCGCCACCCCGGTGAAGAGGCCGCCGCCGCCCACCGCGACCACCACCGTGGTCACCGTTGGCCTGGCCGCCACGATCTCGTCCAGCAGCGTGCCGGCGCCGGCGGCGATCAGCGGGTGGTCGTAGGCGTGTGAGGCCAGCGCCCCGCTCTCGGCGGCGAACTCGGCGCAGGCCGCCGCCGCCTCCGCGTACTCGCGGCCCACCGGGCGCACCTCGGCGCCCAGCTCCCGCAGCCGGTCCAGCTTGACCGCCGGCGCCGTCTCCGGCACGAAGACGGTCGCCGGAATCCCGCGCTGCGTGGCCGCCCAGGCGCAGGCGAGGCCCGCGTTGCCGCCCGAGGCGATGGTGATGCCGGCCGCCGGCATGGCGCCGCTCTCCAGGGCGGCGGTGGTGAAGTTCAGCGCGCCACGCGCCTTGAAGGTGCCGGTGTGCTGGAGGTGTTCGAGCGCGAACGACCAGCCTTCCGCCGCCCGCGCCACCGCCACCGGCCGTACCCGTCCCTCGATCCGCTCGCGCGCGGCCTTCACGTCGTCATAGCTGAACACCGCGCCAGCGTAGTCCGCCCCTACGACCGGCCAAGCAGGGTGTCGACGTCGAGTTCCACCGCGGCGCCCACGGACTCGGGCAGGGTGAACGACTCCCCGGGGCGGTAGACGGACCGGGACCGGTACTCGCCCTCCAGGGGGTCGGTCAGCAGCACGGCCTCGCGGTTCTGCCGGTCACCGATGAGGTAGACCGGTACTTCCGCTTCGGCGTAGCAGCGCGGTTTCACCACCGTGTCGTTCGCGTGGTTGGACGAGGTGATCTCGACGACCATGCGAAAGATGGATGGCGCGTAGCAGTTGTAGGGCATCTGGTGGTCTTCGAAGTCGCCGTCCACGACGGCGAGATCCGGGATGACATGGTCGAGCGTGCCGGTGGGAAGCCACAGCCCCACGCCTTGGACGACCAGGGTCTCCTTCCCGTGCAACGCGGCCAGTGCCAGGGTCAGACCGGTGAGGGACCTGGCGTGTTGGCCATCCGCTGGTGGGCTCACGGTGAGCGTGCCTCCGATGATCTCCGGGCGAAAGCCGGGCATGTTCCGACGAACCGTCTCGGCGAGATCCAGCAGATCGGGCGCCGTCTCCAGTGCGGCCGGCGGCTCGAAGGGCGTGACGGGGCGCTCAGGGGCGATGGTCATGTCGGTGTTCCTGTCTCCCTCGCGGGGCATGGACCTCACCTCTGATCCTAGGAGCGGGCAACGGTCACCAGAATCGATTCTGCCAGGTCAGCGGGGGTGAACGTGGGCTGATGCGGCGGTGAGATAGGTTCACTGGCCATGGATATAGCGATCAGATCGGGTCATGTCGTTCCCGTGGACGGGGATCCCATCGAGGGCGGGACCGTGCTCGTCATCGGCGGGAAGATCGCCGCCGTCGGGCCGGACGCGGAGGTCAGTGTGCCGGAGGGGGTGCCCACCGTCGACGCGGCCGGGAAGTGGGTGCTGCCCGGGTTCGTCGAGGCGCACGGGCACATCGGCGTCCACGAGGAGGCCGAGGGCTGGGCCGGTCAGGACACCAACGAGATGACCGACCCCAACGGCGCCAGGATGCGGGCGCTCGACGCGATCAACCCGGCGGACACCGGGTTCGCGGACGCGCTCGCCGGAGGCGTCACCAGCGCCGTGATCAAGCCGGGCTCGGGCAACCCGATAGGCGGCCAGACGGTGGCCGTGAAGTGCTGGGGGCGCAGCGTCGACGAGATGCTGGTCCGGCAGCCGGTGAGCGTCAAGAGCGCGCTGGGCGAGAACCCCAAGCGGGTCTACGGCGAGAAGAAGCAGCTGCCGTCGACCCGGCAGGGCGTGGCCGCCGTGATCAGGGACGCCTTCACCAGGGCGCAGGACTACCAGGCCAAGCGGGACCACGCCGCCGAGGAGGGGAAGCCGTTCGAGCGCGACCCCAGCCTCGAGGTGCTGGTGAAGGTGCTCGCCGGCGAACTGCCGTGGTGCCAGCACACCCACCGGGCCGACGACATCGCCACCGCGCTGCGGCTGGCCGACGAGTTCGGCTACCGGGTGGTCATCAACCACGCCACCGAGGCGCACCTGATCGCGGACGAGATCGCCCGCCGCGAGGTGCCGGTGATCAGCGGGCCGCTGTTCACCACCCGCAGCAAGGTCGAGCTGCGCCACCGCACCCTGGCCAACCCGGGCATCCTCGCCCGCGCCGGGGTCAAGGTGGCCATCACCACCGACCACCCCGTGGTGCCGATCAACTTCCTGGTGCACCAGGTGACGCTCTCCGTCAAGGAGGGCCTCGACCCGGCCGAGGGCCTCCGCACCATCACCGCCAACCCGGCCGAGATCATGGGGCTCGACGACCGCGTCGGCTCGCTGAAGCCGGGACTCGACGGCGACGTGGTGATCTGGTCCGGCGACCCGCTCGACGTGATGAGCCGGGCCCTGCGGGTCTTCATCGAGGGCCGCGAGGTCTACAGCTACGACGAGGAGAAGCGGGTGGGCCGGGTCGCCGACCCGTACTACCGCGAAGCGGCCTGACCCTCACAAGAGCGATCCACCCTGAACTTGCCGTGGCGGAAATTTTTCCGCCACGGCAAGTTTTGCTACGGTGGTCGGCATGACACCGGATGCCGACGCTCCCCTCGGCCTGCGGGAGCGCAAGAAGCGGGAGACCCGAGTCGCGCTGAGCCGCGCCACCATCCGGCTGTGCGTCGAGCGCGGCTGGGAGAACGTGACGGTGGAGGACGTCGCCGCGGCCGCGAACGTCTCGGTCCGCACCTTCCGCAACTACTTCTCCGGCAAGGCCGAGGCCATCGCCGCCAGCCATGTGGAGCGCATGCTGCGGATCGCCGACGAACTGCGCGCCCGACCCACGGCCGAGCCGCTGTGGGACGCGATCACCGGCGTCGTGCTCGCCGAGTTCGGCGGGCCGGCCGAGCCGGCGGGCGCCGAGTCACCGCAGGCCCGCCGCTGGCGCGACGGAGTCCGGCTGATGCTCGCCGAACCCGCCCTACAGGGCGAGATCGTCAAGGCGAACGCGGCGGCGCAGGGCGCCTTCGCCGAGGCCGTCGCCGAGCGCATCGGCAGCGACCCGGCGCACGACGTCTACCCCAAGCTGGTGGCCGCCGTCGTCGGCGCCGCCAGCTCGGTCGCCGTCGAGCACAGCCTGACGGCCGAGCCGCCGGCCGCCGTCGGCCCGGTCCTCGCCGAGATGCTGGAGCGGCTGGCCGTGGGCCTCCGCGCACCGTCGTAGGCGCGTACCGCCCGGTTGTTCTCCGGGCGGTTCACCCTGCCCTTTTTGAATCGGGCACATCCCTCAGAGAGGTGCGTAACACGTGATCGCCGATGTCGTCATAGCCGGCGGTGGCCCCAACGGGCTGATGCTCGCCTGCGAACTCAGCCTGGCCGGCATCCACCCCGTGGTGCTCGAACGCCTGCCGGAGCCCAGCGAGGAACCGAAGGCCAACGGCCTGCTCGGACAGGTGGTGCGGCTCGTCGACCACCGAGGGCTGCACGAGCGGCTCGGCGGCGGCCCGAACCCGCCCCAACCCAACACCAGCTACTTCATGTTCGCCGCGATGGGCCTCAACCTGGGCCTGCTGCCCGCCAGCCCGATCTACGGGCTGCCCGTGCCGCAGCGGGAGATCGTGCGGGTGCTCGAAGCACGCGCCGCCGAACTCGGCGTCGAGATCCGGCGCGGACACCAGCTCGTCGGCCTGGCCCAGGGCGAGGACGACGTCACCACCGACGTGGCAGGGCCGGACGGTGAGTACCGGCTACGGGCGCGCTACCTCGTCGGCGCCGACGGCGCGCACAGCGTCACCCGCAAGCTGTCAGGCATCGGCTTCCCCGGCGTCAGCTACGACCGCAGGACCAACCGCACGGCACACGCCACGGTCCCGGCGGAGTGGGTGGACCCCGCCACGGGCGCCCTGACCGTGCCGGGCCACGGCACCATCCGGCCCTTCCTGCCGCTGCGCACCGAGCACGGCGGCTTCGCCTACGCGCCGTTCCCCGGGCACCCGCCGCTGATCAGCACCACCGAGTGGGACCAGCCGGAGACCGAGGAGCCCATGAGCCTCGACGAACTCCGGGCCTCCGCCCGCCGGGTGCTCGGCGCCGACCTGCCGCTCGGCCCGCCCGTCGGCGAGGAGCACCCCGTGCTGCGCCGGCTGACCGGCGGCAACACCCGGGTCGCCGAACGCTTCAGGGACGGCCACGTGTTCCTCATCGGCGACGCCGCCCATGTCTACGCCGAAGGCGGCGGTCCGGGGCTCAACCTCGGCCTGCAGGACGCGGTCAACCTCGGTTGGAAGCTTGCCGCCGAGCTGCGCGGCGGCGCCCCGGCCGGGCTGCTCGACACCTACCAGACCGAGCGCCGGAAGGCCGCCGACCGCATGGTCATGAACGCGCAGGCGCAGTCCTCGCTGTCCGCCCCCGGCGGCGACATCACGGCGCTGCGGCAGCTGTTCGCCGAGCTGCTGGGCCAGTGGGACGTCGTCCAGCACCTGGCCGCCCTCATCGCCGGCGCCGACGTGCGGTACGACATGGGGGGCGCCGATCCTCACCCGGCGGTCGGCTGGTTCGCGCCCGAGCTGGCGATCGAGACGGCAAGCGGCACGGTCCGCCTCGCGGAACTCACCCGCGCCGCACGTCCGTTGCTGCTCGACCTGACGGAAGGCGGCTCGGCCGCCCGGGCGTTGGAGGATCGCAAGGACCAGCTGGACATCGTCACCGCGCGGCCAGGGACGCCAACCCCGGAGGTCACGGCCCTGCTGCTCCGCCCGGACTGCCATGTGGCCTGGGCGACGGCCTCACCGGACCCAGGCCCCGCCGAACGGGAATCGCTCCGCGCGGCGGCCCACCGCTGGCACGGCGCGCCGTAACCGCCGGGTGGTCAGCGGACGGTGGTCACGAACGCCGACCAGGCGCCGCGCGGGACGTCGAGGTGCGGGGCGGCCGGCTGCTTGGAGTCCCGGACGTGGACTATGGGCCCGGCCGCCACCTCGACGCAGTCTCCGCCGCCGGAGTCGCTGTGGCTGGACCGGTGCCAGTCGTGGGCGACTTCGACGCAGGCACCGCCGCCGTCGTCGCTGTAGCTGGACTTGAACCAGCGCAGGGTGTCGCTCATGCCCACTCCTCTGCCAACTGCTCGATGAACGCCAGGGATTCGTCCTGGCTCAGGGCCTGTGCTCGGATCTTCGCATACCGCTGGGCGAGCTGAGTCACCTTGGCCGGCTCGGAGATGAGCAGGCTCTCGCCCTCGGTTTCGAGGTAGACCACGGTCTGGTGCTCGTTCGTCTCCAGGACCTTCATGGGGCCGCGCAGACCGGCGTGCTGGCCGGTCGCGCCGCGCCGCAGGGGCAGGACTTGGAGCGTGACATTGACGCGTTGAGCCTGTTCGAGCAGATAGCGGAGCTGGTTGACCATGACCTCCGGGGTGCCGATCTGGCGGCGGAGGGTGGACTCCTCCAGGACCAGCTCCAGCATGGGCATGGGCTTGCGGTCGAAGAGCGTGCGACGGTCCATCCGGCCGCGCACCAGGCTCTCCACCTCCTCCGGGTCGCGGGGCGGATAGCCACACTCGATGAGTGCGCGGGCGTACTCCTCGGTCTGGAACAGGCCGTCGATCACCAGGGTCTCGTAGGAGCAGATGCTCAGCGCCGCCATCTCCAGCTTCGCGTAGTTCTTGAAGTAGCGCGGATAGCGGTCCATCCGCAGGTACTCCTGGGCCTCCCGGAGCACCTTCTTGCCGCCGAACAGCGCCTCGTCCAGCTTGGCGAGCTTCATCTCGCTCGGCGGCTGGGCGCAGCGCTCAAGCGCGCTGATCGCCGAGCCCGTATAGCCGGACTGCGTCCCCAGATCCTCCTGCGTCCAGCCGTTCCCCTCCCGCAGCGTGCGCACCAGGTGTGCGACGAACTGGTAGGTCGGTGAGGGGTCCCCGTACTCGTTCACCCAGGCCGACATGTGCAACTCCCCTTCGCTCGATGTCGTGCAACACGCTCAACGTCCGTTCGACCAGCCTCGCCAGTCCCACGGTCATCGAGAGTGACCTCCTACACACACTACGTTTCAGCACTGACAGTGGTGCCGTGAACGCACAAAGCGATGTCGTCGCGGAAGACGACGATGACTTCGAGCTGCCCTGGCTGCCGGACCGGTGGACCGGGTTGCGGCTGGCCGGGGTGCACTTCGACGCGATCCGGATCGACGGGCCCCGGGGGAGGGTGGTCGCCGACCAGTTGGCGTCCATCACCACGGGCGGCCCGGGGCCGGTGATCCTGGCCTACGGCGGGAAGCGGGCCACGTACTTCCTGGTGCCGGTCGGCAGTACCGGGCATCGCGCCTGGCCGCCGGGCGTCGCCCGGCTCACCGGTCCGGTGGCGTGCGAGCGCCGCCGCTACTTCATCGGCGTCCCGGCGTTGCGCGGCTCCACGTGGCCGCTGACCTGGCACTCCCGCCCGACGCCTGACGGACGTCTGGTGAACGTGTCGCTGCTGCACGCGGTGGTGCGGGCGGTGTGGGCGGCATCCGAGTAGCGCCGGGGTCAGGCCGGCCGTAGCCACACCGTGGCGAGCGGCGGCAGGGTCAGGCGGATGCCGTCGTCGTGGTGCTTGATCGGCTCGGAGTTGACGAGGCCGCTGCCGCCGTAGCGTTCCGCGTCGGTGGTGAGGAGCTCGGTCCAGGCCGGGATCGCCGGCGGCGCGGGGACCGGGTAGTCCTCGCGGACGACGGGGCAGAAGTTGCTGATCGCGAGCAGCGGTGGGCCGGCCTTCGGGAGGCGGAGGAAGGCCACGACGTTGTCGTCGGCCCGGTCGGCGGCCAGCCACGCGAAGCCGGCGGGGTCGTGGTCGAGCTCCCAGAGGGCGGGCGTGGCACGGTAGGTGTGGTTGAGGTCGGCGACCAGCCGCTGGACGCCGCGGTGGTCCTCGGCGGCCGGCCAGTCGTCGTCGAGCACCCACCACTGCGGGCCCGCGACGTCCGACCACTCGGTGCCCTGGGCGAACTCCTGCCCCATGAAGAGGAGTTGCTTGCCGGGATGGGCCCACATGAAGGCGAGGTAGGCGCGGTGGGTGGCCCGGCGTCGCCACCAGTCGCCCGGCATCTTGGCGACCAGCGGGCGCTTGCCGTGGACGACCTCGTCGTGCGAGACGGGCAGCACGTACCTCTCCGACCAGGCGTAACTCAGGGAGAACGTGATCTCGTCGTGGTGGAACCGGCGGTGGACCGGGTCGTGCGACAGGTAGCGCAGCGAGTCGTGCATCCAGCCCATGTTCCACTTGAGGTCGAAGCCGAGGCCGCCGGCGGCCACCGGCCGGGTGACGCCGTCCCAGGCGGTGGACTCCTCGGCGATGGTGAGCAAGCCGGGGCAGCGGGCGTGCACGGTGGCGTTGAGCTCGCGGAGGAAGGAGACCGCCTCCAGGTTCTCCCGGCCGCCCTCGGCGTTGGGGCTCCACTGGCCCTCGCCGCGCGAGTAGTCCAGGTAGAGCATCGAGGCGACGGCGTCCACCCGCAGGCCGTCCAGGTGGTACTCCTCGCACCAGTAGACGGCGTTGGAGATCAGGAAGTTGCGCACCTCGGGGCGGCCGTAGTCGAACTCCAGGGTGCCCCAGTCGGGGTGCTCTGCGCGGCGCGGGTCAGGATGCTCGTAGCAGGGGGTGCCGTCGAGGCGGGCGAGCGCCCAGTCGTCCTTCGGGAAGTGGGCGGGGACCCAGTCCATGATCACGCCGATGTCGGCCCGGTGCAGGGCGTCGATCAGGTACTTGAGGTCGTCCGGGGTGCCGAGGCGGGAGGTGGGGGCGTAGTAGCCGGTGACCTGGTACCCCCACGAACCCCCGTACGGGTGCTCGGCTACCGGCATCAGCTCGACGTGCGTGAAGCCCAACTCGGTCAGATAGGGCGGTAGTTCGGTGGCCAGCTCGCGGTAGCCAAGGCCCGGGCGCCAGGACCCGGCGTGGAGTTCGTAGACCGCGACCGGGGCGCGGAGCTGGTCGCGGTGGCGGCGGGCCGCCAGCCAGGCCGCGTCCCGCCAGCGGTGGCGGGAGGCGTGCACGACGGACGCGGTGCCCGGCGGCCGCTCGGTGCGGCGGGCCATCGGGTCGGCACGCAGCGAACGGGTGCCGTCCGCGCCCACGATGTCGAACCGGTAGCGTGCCCCGGCGTCGAGCCCCGGCGCGAACCCCTCCCAGACGCCGGAGTCCCCCAGCGGGCGCAGCGGGCAGCCGGCGCCGTCCCACCCCGCGCGCTCGGTGGCGAGGCCGACCGAGCGGGCGCCAGGGGCCCAGAGCGCCACATGGCTGCCGCGTACGCCCCGGTGGCGCGTCGGATGGGCGCCCAGGACGTCCCACAGACGCGGGTGGCGGCCCAGGGCGATCAGCCGGAGGTCCGACGGGGTGAGGGGCACGGCGGATTCTCCTGGTCAGTCGGGTGTGCTGGCCGCGAGGCGGCGGATGGCGGTCATCGGGACATGCAGCCAGTGCGGGCGGTGCCTGGCCTCGTACAGCACCTCGTAGACGGCCTTCTCCGTCTCGTAGGCGCGCACCAGCTCCAGCTGGTCCATCGGGTCGATCCCCGAGGTGTCCGCGTAACCGCGGCAGTAGGCGGCCCGGTTGGCGCGCGACCAGGACTCGGCCCAGGAGCCGCCGGTGCCGTGCTGGCAGGCCGCGTAGTCGAACGACCGCAGCATGCCGGCGACGTCGCGCACCGGGGGTCCTGGTCGGCGGCGGTCGGTGAGCGGGCGGGCCGGCTCGCCCTCGAAGTCGATCAGCGACCAGCCGCCGTCGGCGGTGCGCAGCACCTGACCCAGGTGCAGGTCGCCGTGGAGCCGCTGCACCCGGCACTCGCCGCCGCGCTCCGCGTACTCGGCCAGCGCCCGGTACGTGCGGCGCAGACCGGCCTGGTAGGGGCGGAGCGCCGGCACCGCGGCGGCCGCCTCGGCCAGCCGCTCGGTCATGCCGGCCGCGGCCTCCTCCAGCTCCGGGCGGCCCAGCGTCCCGGTGGGCAGCGCGGCGGCCAGCGCGGTGTGCACCTCGGCGGTGGCCCGGCCGAGGGCGCGCGCGGCGCCGGTGAAGTCGGTGCGCCGGGTGAGCGAGGCGAGGGCCAGCTGCCAGCCGTCGGCCGAGCCGGCGAGGTAGGGGACGAGCACGCCGAGGGTCAGCGGCTCGGTCGCCTGGCCGAGGAGGGCGGCGCCGGGGAAGGACGCCTCGAACCAGGCGGCGGGCGCCGGCACCCTGGCACACCCGGCCTCGGCCAGCGCCAGCGGCAGTTCGAGGTCGGGGTTGACGCCGGGGCTGACCCGGCGGAACAGCTTGAGGATGTGCGCCTCGCCGTAGACCACCGAGGAGTTGGTCTGCTCGCCGGTGAGCAGCCGGGCAGTGGGGCCGGCGGGGATCGCGGTGCCCGGGGCCCGGCCGAAGCTGAGGGTGCCGTGCCGCCCCGGGGCGCGCAGCCGCTCCAGCATCAGGGCGGCGAGCCGGGTGTCGTGCAGCGCCTCGTAGACGACCTGGCCGCGCAGCGGGCCCTCGGTGGGGCGGCCGACGAGGGCGGGGGAGAGGGTGGGCGGCAGCACCGGGCGGACGCCGAGCAGCAGTTGGTAGCAGTCGTCCGGGGTGGTGTCGCGGGCGCCGCCGTGGCGGGCGCGGACCAGCAGGTGCAGCAGCCCGGGGCCCGAGCCGGCGCCGGAGCAGGGCAGCAACTCGGTGGCGGAGACCAGGGTGAGGGAGCTGAGCGGTCGACCCTTGCCGGCGAACCAGCGTTGCTTGGGCAGCCAGCGCGCGAGCGGGCCCGTCAGGGAGCGCAACAGGGCGCTGCCGTGCGGCACTGACAACTGGGGGAGGCGCGCGTGCACCGTCCGGGGCGAGGAGCTCTCCGTCATGGCGTCCTTTCCCCGGGTGAGAAATATGCCCCGAAGTGTCCCGGATGATGGGCCGGGTTGTCCGGCGGTGCGGGACGTGTCGTGCAGGAACGGCCGTGCGGGTGAGCGTGGAACCGCCCGGATGGCGGCGCGGAACCTGGGCATTCCTGAAAACTCGGGGCCGGGGCGCCATGGCAGGGCCGAGGGCCGCCGCCGGAGGTGGCCGCGGCCCGCGGTGTGTTGGGTCGGTCAGGACTGGGGCGCCGAATCCCGGCGGCCGGGTTCCGGCTTGCGCAGCCGGAACCAGTAGAAGCCGTGCCCGGCCAGCGTGAGCAGGTACGGCAGTTCGCCGACGGGCGGGAACCGGACGCCGCCGATCAGCTCCACCGGGACGCGGCCGACCCAGGAACGCAGGTCGAGCTCGGTGGGCTGGGAGAAGCGGGAGAAGTTGTTGACGCACATCACCAGGTCGTCCCCGTGCTCGCGCAGGAACGCCAGCACGGCGGGGTTGGAGGAGGGCAGCTCGCAGTAGGAGCCGAGCCCGAACGCCGGGTTCTGCTTGCGGATCTCGATCATCCGGCGGGTCCAGTGCAACAGCGAGGCGGGCGAGGACATCGACGCCTCGACGTTGGTGACCTGGTAGCCGTAGATCGGGTCCATGATGGTCGGCAGGGACAGCCGGCCCGGATCGCAGGAGGAGAACCCCGCGTTGCGGTCAGGCGTCCACTGCATCGGGGTGCGCACCGCGTCCCGGTCGCCGAGCCAGATGTTGTCGCCCATGCCGATCTCGTCCCCGTAGTAGAGGATCGGCGATCCTGGCAGCGACAGCAGCAGCGCCGTGAACAGCTCGATCTGGTTGCGGTCGTTGTCCAGCAGCGGGGCGAGCCGGCGGCGGATGCCGATGTTGGCGCGCATCCTCGGGTCCTTGGCGTACTCCGAGTACATGTAGTCGCGCTCCTCGTCGGTGACCATCTCCAGGGTCAGCTCGTCGTGGTTGCGCAGGAAGATCCCCCACTGACAGTGGGCGGGGATCTGCGGGGTCTTGGCCAGGATCTCGGAGACCGGGTAGCGGGACTCGCGACGCACCGCCATGAAGATGCGCGGCATCACCGGGAAGTGGAACGCCATGTGGCATTCGTCGCCGCCCTTGTCGTAGTCGCCGAAGTAGTCGACGACGTCCTCCGGCCACTGGTTGGCCTCGGCCAGC
Organism: Streptomyces sp. NPDC127098; assembly: GCF_042722465.1. Classification (NCBI taxonomy): domain Bacteria; kingdom Bacillati; phylum Actinomycetota; class Actinomycetes; order Kitasatosporales; family Streptomycetaceae; genus Streptomyces; species Streptomyces sp. NPDC127098. Next base: position 35,104 of record NZ_JBHXFJ010000037.1, on the reverse strand, counting down.
AGCACGGTGTCGGGGTAGTGGGTGTCGATCTCCTCGCGCACCCGGCGCAGGAAGGCGTGGGTGGCAGGAAGGTTTTCGCAGTTGGTGCCCTCCTGCGCGAACAGGTAGGGCACGGCGTCGAGGCGGAAGCCGTCGATGCCGAGGTCGAGCCAGAAGCGGAGGGCGGAGAGGATCTCCTCCTGCACGGCCGGGTTCTCGTAGTTGAGGTCCGGCTGGTGGGAGAAGAAGCGGTGGAAGTAGTACTGCTTGCGGACCGGGTCGAAGGCCCAGTTGGAGGTCTCGGTGTCGACGAAGATGATGCGGGCGTCCCCGTACTGCTTGTCGTCGTCGGCCCACATGTAGTAGTCGCCGTAGGGGCCCTCCGGGTCCCGCCGCGACTCCTGGAACCAGCGGTGCTGGTCGCTGGTGTGGTTCATGACGAAGTCGATGATGACCCGCATGCCGCGCTGGTGGGCGGCGTCCACGAACTCGACGAAGTCGGCCAGATCGCCGAACTCCGGCAGGACGTCGTTGTAGTCCGAGACGTCGTAGCCGCCGTCGCGCAGCGGCGACTTGAAGAACGGCGGCAGCCACAGGCAGTCGACGCCGAGCCACTGGAGGTAGTCGAGTCTGGCCGTGATCCCCTTCAGATCGCCGACCCCGTCACCGTTGCTGTCCTGGAAGGAACGGACCAGGACCTCGTAGAAGACCGCACGCTTGAACCACTCGGGGTCCCGCTCGCGGGCTGGCGTGTCCTCGAAGGTGTCGAGGACCGGCTCATTGACGCTCATGGTTGGGTGACCCTCCGGTCTGTGAGGACGGTCGCAGGGCCATGATGTGGGCGGACGAGGCGTACGCATCCGCACGGCCCGGCTCAAGCCGCACATAGTTGTCCCTGCCCCAGTAGTAGGTCGCACCGGTGAGCTCGTCGCACACCGGGAAGGGTTCGGCGCCACCCGCCTGCGCGGGCGTGAGACCGGCCCCTTCGAGTTGCGCCAAGTCCAACGAGATCGTCGCTTCGTGGGTGTGGTGCGGATCGAGGTTGACCACGATCAGCACGCAGTCGGCGTGCGGTGTCCGGGTGCGCTTGGAGTAGGCCAGGATGTGCTCGTTGTTGGTTCGGTGGAAGTGCAGGTCGCGCAGGCGGCGCAGCGCCGGGTGGCGGCGGCGCAGGGTGTTGAGCGTGGTGATGAGGGGGGTCAGGGAGCGCCCCTCCGCGTCCGCCTTGTCCCAGTCCCTGGGGCGGAGCTGGTACTTCTCGGACTCCGCGTACTCCTCGCTGCCCGGCTCGGCCGGGGCCGCCTCGCACAGCTCGTAGCCGGCATACATGCCCCAGCTCGGGGAGAGCGTGGCGGCGAGGACGGCGCGCGTCTCGAAGGCCGCGCGCCCGCCGCGCTGGAGGTAGGCGTGCAGGATGTCCGGTGTGTTGACGAAGAAGTTGGGGCGCATGTAGGCGCTCGCGGGGCCGCTGAGCTCGGTGAGGTACTCGGTGAGCTCCTGCTTGGTGTTGCGCCAGGTGAAGTAGGTGTACGACTGCTGGAAGCCGATCTGGGCCAGGGTGTGCATCATCGCGGGCCTGGTGAAGGCCTCGGCGAGGAAGATGACGTCCGGGTCGGTGCGGTTGATCTCGGCGATCACCTTCTCCCAGAACACCACGGGCTTGGTGTGCGGGTTGTCGACCCGGAAGATCCGCACCCCGCGCGCCATCCAGAACCGCAAAAGACGCAGCGTCTCGTTGACCAGGCCGCGGAAGTCCTGGTCGAACGAGATCGGCACGATGTCCTGGTACTTCTTCGGCGGGTTCTCGGCGTGCGCGATGGTGCCGTCGGCGCGTCTGCGGAACCACTCGGGGCGCTCCTTGAGCCACGGGTGGTCGGGGCTGCACTGGAGGGCGAAGTCCAGCGCCACCTCGAGGCCGAGGCCGACGGCCGAGGCGACGAAGTGGTCGAAGTCCTCGATGGTGCCGAGGTCCGGGTGGACGGAGTCGTGGCCGCCGGCCGGCGAGCCGATGGCCCAGGGCGAGCCGACGTCGTCCGGCCCGGCTTCGAGGGAGCCGCCGGGGCCCTTGCGGAAGGAGGTGCCGATCGGGTGCACCGGCGGCAGGTAGACCACGTCGAAGCCCATCCGCGCGATCGCGGGCAGCCGCTCGGCCGCCGTGCGCAGCGTGCCGGAGACGGGCGGCGAGCCCCGGCGCACCACGGCGCCCTCGGAGCGCGGGAACATCTCGTACCAGGAGCCGAACAGCGCGCGCTCGCGCTCCACGACCAGGGGCATCGGGCGTGAGCTGGTGACGAGTTCGCGCAGCGGGTGGCGGGTGAGGGCCTCGACCACCTCGGGCGCGCACGCGGCGGCGAGCCGGTCGGCGTCCGGGCGGCCGGCGTCGCCCAGCGCCGCGGCGGCGGCCAGTACGGCGTCCCGGCCCGCGGCCCGCGGGACCTGGGCGGCGGCCTGGCGCAGCAGCGCCGCGCCCTCGGCGAAGGTGAGCTCGGTGTCGGTGCCGGCCGGGATCTTGATCAGGGCCTGCTCGCGCCAGGTGGTGACGGGGTCGCCCCACGCCTCCACCGCGTAGGTCCAGCGGCCCTCGCTGTTGGGGGTGACGTCGGCGCCCCAGCGGTCGGTGCCGGGGGCGAGCTCACGCATCGGAATCCAGGGCCCGCCGCGGCCGTTGGGGTCGCGGAGCACCACGTTGGCGCCGACCGCTTCCGAGCCCTCCCGGAAGACGGTGGCGGTCACCTGGAACGTCTCGCCCGGCACTGCCTTGACGGGGCGTCTGCCGCAGTCGATGCGGGGCTGGACGTCGAGGACGGGGATGCGACCGATCATCTGAGTATCACCTGAAGACGCTTGGGGATTGTGGCCTTTGTCCTTTGTATCGGTTTCGTCCTTCCGGATCGGCGAGTGGACCCCTTCGGGCGGTGGCGTGTCCACGCGAGAGGGCCCGGACCGAGGTCGGTCCGGGCCCCCTCGCCGCCTGGCGCGCGCGGGTTACCGCGCGCCGTCCACGCCGAAGATCTCCGCCATGTCGTCGAGCACCTGGTTGGCGCCCTGCAGGGACACGGAGGTCATCCAGATCTCGTCCCGGACCTCGTACGCGTGCCCGTTCTGCACGGCGGTAAGGCGCTCCCAGAGGGGATTGGCGAGGAATCTCTCCCGCCGCTCCTCGCCGCCCGAGTAGGAGGTGTAGAAGAGGACGTCGGCGTCGGCCTGTTCGATCTGCTCCTCGCTGATCTCGATGTTGAACTCCTCGGGGTCGCGCTGGTTCTCGGGTCGCGCGAGACCCATGTCGGCGAGGATGATGCCGCTGAAGGTCGCGGGCAGGTAGATGCGGGTCGGGCCGTCGAGGAAGCGGACGACGGAGACGGTCGGGTCGCCGAGCTCCTCGTTGACGGCCTCGCCGATCGCGGCCGCCCGGGTCTCGTAGGCGGCGATCTGCTCGGCCGCGCTGTCCTCCTCGGCCAGCGCCTCGGCGAGCAGCTCGATGTTCTCCTTCCAGGACGGGCCCGTGGTCGCCACGAAGACGGTCGGCGCGATCGCGGAGAGCTGGTCGTAGAGGTCGTCGTGGCGGACGGTCGCGGAGACGATCAGGTCCGGCTGGAGGCTGGCGATCAGCTCCAGGTTCGGGCTCTCCAGCGGGCCGACCTCCTCCGTCTCGGCCACCGCGTCGCCCAGGTACTCGGGGAACCCGCCGAGGTCGCGGTAGGAGGAGATGCCGCCGACCAGGTTGCCGTCGAGCGCGACCACGGCCTCGACCAGGCTGTTGTCCAGTGCGACGATCCGCTCGGGCCTGGCCTCCAGGACCGTCTCGCCCTTGTCGTGGGTGATGGTGCGGGGGTAGGCGGCGTCCGAGGCGCCCGCCGGGGCCGCGGGGTCGTCCGCCGTCCCGTCGTCCTCGGACCCGCCGCAGGCGGTCAGGGTGCCGGTCAGGGCCAACGGCAGCAACAGGGCCGCGAGTCGGCCGCGCAGGCGGCCTCCCCGGTTGAGGGTGCTGATCAAGGATCTCTCCAGCGAGTACTTAGGCAAGCCTAACCTTCACAAAATCCGTGTGAGAATACCCCTTGGTCCGAGTCCCGCACCATATGGGGGTGAGGGGCGGGTCAAGTTAGGTTTCCCTTACCGTGTCCTGGTGCACCTGAAGCCCGCACCCGTCCCCGTGGCCGCGAAGCCGCCACCCTCCTCCCCGCCGGCGCCGCCGCGCGCCCGGCGCGCGCTGGCGCTCCCGGTCCTGTTCCTCGCGCTCCTCGTCGTCTGCTGCGCCTCCCTGGCCATCGGCACCAAGTCGGTACCGCTCTCTGACGTGTTGGCCGCCCTCACCGGCAGCGAGGAGGGCGACGCGGTGGTGGTCGCCGAACTCCGCGTGCCGCGCACCCTGCTCGGGCTGCTCGCCGGGCTGGCGCTGGGCGCGGCGGGCGCCGTCGCCCAGGACATCACCCGCAACCCGCTCGGCGACCCCGGGCTCATCGGGGTCAGCGCGGGCGCCTCGTTCGCCGTCGCCGCCGGCATCGGGCTGCTCGGCCTCACCCACTCCTACCAGTACATCTGGTTCGCCTTCCTGGGCGGCGCCCTGGCCGGCGTCCTCGCCTACACCATCGGCGGCACCGGCTACGGCGGCGCCACCCCCGCCAAACTGGCGCTGGCCGGCGCGGCGGTCACCGTGCTGCTCGACGCCTTCACCAACGCGCTGGTGCTGCTCGACGTCCGTACCCTCGACCAGTACCGCGCCTGGGCCGTCGGCTCGTTGGCCGGTCGCGACCCCGACCTCGCCCCGCAGCTCGCCGCGTTCGTGCTCGTCGGCCTGGGGCTCGCCGTCGCGCTCAGCGGCCGGCTCAACGCCCTGGCCCTCGGCGACGACCTGGCCACCACGCTCGGCACCCGCGTCAGGACCACGCGGGCGCTGGGCGCCGTCGCCGTCATCGTGCTCACCGGCGCCGCCGTGGCCGCCTGCGGACCGGTCACCTTCGTCGGTCTCGTCGTGCCGCACGTCGTGCGCGCCTTCACCGGGCCCGACGCCCGCTGGCTGGTGCCGTGCTCCGCGCTCGGCGGCGCGGTGCTGCTGCTCGGCGCCGACGTCATCGGCCGCGTCGTCGCGCGGCCCGCCGAACTGGAGGCCGGCGTGGTCACCGCGCTCGTCGGCGCCCCCTTCCTCGCGCTGCTGGTCAAGCGCGGCAAGCTGCGGGAGCACACCCGATGAGCACCCCGCGCGAACTGCGCCTGACCATCGGCCCCTTCGGCGCCCGCCTGCGGGCGCGGGTGGCGCTCACCGTCGGCCTGCTGGCGGCCACCGGCTTCGTCGGCCTTGTCGCCTCCGTCTCCTTCGGCACCTTCGCCCTCCCGGTCGGCGACGTGCTCGGCGCGCTCTTCGGCGGCGGTCCCGCCGACGCCCGGCTGATCGTCCACGACCTGCGGCTGCCGCGCGCGTTGACCGCGGTGCTCGCCGGAGCCGCCTTCGGCCTGGCCGGCGCGGTCTACCAGGCCGTCACCCGCAACCCGCTGGCCAGCCCCGACCTGATCGGCGTCTCGGCGGGCGCCGGCGCGGGCGCCGTCGCCGCCATCATGTTCGGCGGCGTCACGGCCGCCGGCGCCGCCAGCTTCGGCGCCGTCCCCTTCGGCGCCCTGGCCGGCGCGCTGGCCGCCGCCACGCTCATCTACCTGCTCGCCTACCGGGGCGGCACCGTCACCGGCTACCGCTTCGTGCTGGTCGGCATCGCGGTCAACGGGGCGCTGGCCGCGCTCACCCGCTGGATGCTGGCCCGCGCCGACATCGACCAGGCCGCCCGCGCCATGGTCTGGCTCACCGGCAGCCTCAACGGCCGCGGCTACGAACACGTCCGCTGGGCCGGGCTCGCCCTGCTGCTCCTCGTCCCGCTCACGCTGGCGCTGATCCGGCCCTACCAACTGCTCCAGTTCGACGACGACACCGCGCGCGGCCTCGGCATGCCGCTCGCCCGCGCCCGGATCGCGCTGCTGGTGCTCGCCACCTGCCTCGCGGCGCTCGCCACCTCGGCGGCGGGACCGGTCGCCTTCGTCGCGCTCGGCGCGCCACACATCGCCCGCCGCCTCGCCGGCACGGCCGGCATCCCCCTGATCACCAGCGGCCTCACCGGCGCGGCGCTCCTGGTCCTCGCCGACCTGGCCGCACGGCTCGTCCTCGACCCGATCGAACTCCCGGTCGGCATCATCACCGGCGCCGTCGGCGCCCCCTACCTGCTACTGCTCCTGGCCCGCGCCAACCGGGCCGGAAGGGGAGGCTGACGTGTCACTACCGTTGGGTGAAGCGGCGTCCAACGACCACGGCCGACCGCCGGGTGGCGCCGACGGCGCCACCGAGGCGGCGGCGGGTGCCGGCGAGGCAGGGGCCGGTCCCGTCGCGCCGGCGGCCTGGCCGCCGGCCGGTGGGGTCGGCTCGGCACCGGCGCCGGGTGGTGCCGACGGCGTTGGCGGCCTGACGCCGAGTGCGGTCGCGCCTGGCGGCGGGCCCGGCTCGGCGTCTGCGTCTGTCGGCTCCGTCGAATCCGAGTCCGGTTCGGCTCCTGCCCGGTCCGGCGGCCTGCCGCCCAACCACCGGCGGGGTCCGGCAGGCTCGCCTGGAGGCGGGTCCAGCCCGGCGCCTGCCGGTGCCGGCCGAGCCGGGTCCGACGTGGCCGGCCCTTCGGCCGGCCGGACGCCGGGTGCCGCCGCCTCGCCTGGCGGCGAGCCCGGCTCGGTGGCCGGGCCCAGCGGGGCGTCTGCGCCCGGCTCCGTCGAGTCCGAGCCAGGCTCGGCGCCTGCGCCTGCCGGATCCGGCTCGGCCGAAGCTTCGGCCGACATGGCTGCGACCGCCGGTGAGGCGAGGTCCGGCTCCGCCGGGTCGGCGGTCCGGCCGCGGGCCGGGGAGGCCGGCTCGGGCCGCCTCGACCGCACGTCCGCGCCGGTCGGCTCGCCCGGCGCCAACGGCGCCGTTGGCGCGCCGCTTGGCGGTGAGCGGCTGCGGCTCGGGTACGGGGACCGGGTGGTCGCCGAGGGGCTTGACCTGGAGATCCCGGGTGGGGTCGTCACCGCGCTGGTGGGGCCCAACGCCTGTGGGAAGTCGACCGCGCTGCGCGCGCTGGCGCGGCTGCTCAGGCCGTCGGCCGGCGCCGTCCACCTGGACGGCGCGGACATCGCGCGCCTCCCGGCGCGCGAACTCGCGCAGCGGCTCGCGCTGTTGCCGCAGAGCCCGGCCGCACCCGACGGGATCACCGTGCGGGACCTGGTGGCGCGGGGCCGCACCCCGCACCAGCGGTGGTGGCGGCAGTGGTCGCGCGAGGACGAGGCCGTGGTGGACGCCGCCCTCGCGGCGACCGGCAGCGCCGAGCTCGCCGATCGGTCCATCGACGAGCTGTCGGGGGGCCAGCGCCAGCGCGTGTGGATCGCCATGGCGCTGGCCCAGGACACCGGCGTGCTGCTGCTCGACGAGCCGACCACCTACCTCGACCTCGCGCACCAGGTCGACGTCCTCGAACTCGTCGCGGGCCTGAACCGGGACGACGGCAGGACGGTCGTCATGGTGCTGCACGAGCTGAACCTCGCCTGCCGCTACGCCGACCACCTGATCGCGATGCGCGACGGCCGCGTGGTGGCCGCCGGGCCGCCGGGGGAGATCGTCACGCCCGAGCTCGTGGCGGACGTGTTCGGCCTGCGGGCCGCGGTGATCGCCTGCCCGGTCGCCGGGACCCCGCTGGTGATCCCGGAGGGCGGCCGTCGCGCGGGCCTCGGTCAGCGGTAGGTGATGTCCGAGGCCGCGTAGCGGCAGTAGGTGCCGTCCGCGTCGGCGCCCGACTCGTCGGGCTCGTCGCCGTCGTCGTTGCCGATGTACTTCTGGCAGGGCACGACGTCCCGGCCCGAGTCCCCGACGATCGTGACGTTCCGCAGCGTGGCGGTGTCCCCGTAGTTCTCGTTGATGCCGACGAGGCGGTCGGCGGGCACCGTCACCTCGACGCCGTCCAGCACGATGTCGCGCTGGTACTGCGTCGAGCAGTTGCCGCACGAGCGGACCAGGGTCGCGAAGTCCTCGGCCACGAAGTTCCGCACCGTCAGCGTGCCGCCGCCGTTGTGCTGGAACACCTTGTCGTCACCGGCCACCGCCGCCCCGCCGGAGACCGTGAACCGCGAGCCGTCGCCGCCCCTGAAGGTGGCGGCGTCCTCGCCGATGTTCTCCCACCAGACGTTGGTCAGCGTGCAGCTGTCGTAGCAGTGCACGCCGTCCACGCCCGGCGAGCCGATGATGACGTTGGACAGCGAGCCGCCGTCCTCGACGCGGAAGACCGGCAGCTGGTCCTCGTTCTGGTCGCCCGCGCCCAACTCCGGTCCTGGCACGTAGCGGACGTTCTCGCCGTCGAACGGCTCGTCGACCAGGATGGTCTCGTGGACGACGATCTCGTCGGTCGGGGTGGGGAAGTCGGCGGCCAGCGGCCGCTCCACGGCGGGGGCCGACGCGGCCGGCTCCTCGGCGCCCGCACCGCCGGCCAGCGTCGTGAGACCGGTGGTGGCGAGCAGCGCGGCCAGACCGATCGACAGCAGCGACCGGACGCCTCGGGTACCGATGTGGCGATGTGGGGATCGCACGTGACGCTCCAATAGCTCTCGTGGGGGGCCCTCGGGGGAGGGGGATTGTCACCGTGGTGTTGCCGCCGCATGGTCCTGAGGTTGCCGAGACAGAAGAATTCCCGTGAAACGCCGGAACCGAAGCGGAAACAAACGGAATTGTCCGTCTTTTGACGGCAAGATCTCAGCTCGGTATCGCCGTTCTACGCGCGGTTCCCTGGTATGTACTAGAGCAGTAATGTGCCGTCCACCGGAACGTCTTACCACCGCCAACCCACTGAGGTGGACGATGCGCACAGCAAGACCCAAGGCCGCCGCACGGGCATTCGCGGCCGTTCTCGCGATCGGCCTGATAGCGGCCGGCTGCGCCAGTGAGCGCGAGGACGACGATGGGCCGTCAGGAGGCTCCGACACCTTCGTCTTCGGCGCCGCGGGCGATCCCGCCGCCCTCGATCCCGCCCTGGGCAGCGACGGCGAGACCTTCCGGGTCACCCGCCAGGTCTTCGAGACCCTGATCGAACACGAGCCGGGCGGCACCGAGATGGTCCCCGGCCTCGCGGAGAGCTGGGAGAGCAACGAGGCCGGCACCGAGTGGACGTTCCAGCTGCGGGACGGGGTCACCTTCCACGACGGCGACGAGCTGACCGGTGAGGTCGTCTGCCAGAACTTCGACCGCTGGTACAACTGGAGCGGCACCTACCAGAACACCACCCTGTCCTACTACTGGCAGACGGTGTTCGGCGGATTCGCCGAGAACGAGAGCGACGAGACCCCGCCCCCCAACTACGTGGGCTGCACCGCCCCCGACGAGCTCACCGCCGTCATCGAGGTCGCCGAGCCCTCGGCGAACTACCCGGGCGGATTCTCGCTCCAGTCCTTCGCCCTCCAGTCCCCGACCGCCATCGAGGCCATGGCCGAGGACAACCCGAGCGGCGAGGGCGAGAACATCACCTTCCCGAACTACAGCCAGGAGGCCGGGATCGTCTCCGGCACCGGTCCTTTCCGGGTGTCCGAGTGGAACAAGAGCAACGGCGAGATCACCCTGGAGCGGTTCGACGACTACTGGGGTGAGGCGGCCGGCGTCGAGGAGCTGGTGTTCCGCACCATCCCCGAGGAGGACGCGCGGCGCCAGGCGCTCCAGGCCGGTGACATCCACGGCTACGACCTGGTGGCCCCGGCCGATGTCGAGACACTGGAGGCGGACGGCTTCCAGGTCCCGGTCCGCGGCGTGTTCAACATCCTGTACCTCGGCATCACCCAGGAGAACAACCCCGCCCTGGAGCAGCTCGAGGTGCGGCAGGCCATCGCCCACGCCATGGACCGCGAGAACATCGTGAACACCCAGCTGCCCGAGGGCGGCGTGGTGGCCACCCAGTTCGTGCCGGACACGATCGACGGCTACTCCGAGAACGTGACCACGTACGAGCACGACCCCGAGCTGGCGCAGCAGCTGCTCGCCGACGCCGGGGCCGAGGACCTGACGGTCGACTTCTGCTACCCGACCGAGGTCACCCGCCCGTACATGCCGGCCCCCGCCGACATCTACGAGCTGCTGCGCGCCGACCTGGAGGCCGTGGGCATCACCGTCAACCCGGTCGCGCTCAAGTGGAACCCGGACTACCAGGAGACCACCCGCGACGGCGGCTGCGGCATCTACCTGCTGGGCTGGACCGGCGACTTCAACGACGCCTACAACTTCCTCGGCACCTGGTTCGCCGACTACTCCAGGGAGTGGGGCTTCGAGAACCAGGAGCTCTTCGACCTGCTGGCCGAGGCGTCCACCGAGCCCGACGTCGACACCCGGGTCGGCCTCTACCAGGAGGCCAACGAGTACATCATGGACTACCTGCCCGGCGTGCCGATCTCCAGCTCGCCGCCGTCCATAGCCTTCTCGCCCGACGTCAACCCGCCGACGGTGTCCCCGCTGACGCAGGAGAACTTCGCGGAGGTCTCCTTCAAGTAGCCAGGTAGCCAAGCCAACAGACCAAGGCTCACAGACCAAGGCTCAAGGTAAGCCCGCCCGGCCGCGGCACCCCGTGGCCGGGCGGCTCTCTGTCAGGGAAGGGGGAGCCCTTCGGTGCTCCGTCTCATCGTCCGCAGGCTCCTCCAGGTGGTACCCACGCTGTTGGGCCTGTCGGTTCTGCTCTTTCTGTGGCTGCACCGCCTGCCGGGCGGCCCGGCCTCCGCGCTCCTCGGCGAGCGCGCCACCGAGGCCAGCCGGCGACAGATCGAGGAGGCGCTCGGCCTCAACGACCCCGTCTGGGTGCAGTACGCCCACTGGATGGAACGCCTCGTCCAGTTCGACTTCGGCGCCTCGGTGCGCACCGGCCGGCCCGTCCTCGAGGAGTTCACCCAGCGCTTCCCGGCCACCGTCGAACTCGCCCTGTCCGCGATGCTGATCGCCGTCGTCATCGGCATCCCGCTGGGCTACTTCGCCGCCCGCAGGCGCGGCAGCTGGCTCGACGTCGGCGCCGTCTCCGGGTCGCTGATCGGCATCTGCATCCCGGTCTTCTTCCTCGGTTTCATCCTGCGCGCCGTCTTCGCCGTCAACCTCGGCTGGCTGCCCAGCTTCGGTCGCCAGTCCACCGGCATCAACGCCACCGAGGTCACCGGCTTCTACGTGCTCGACGGGCTGTTGACCGGCGAGTGGGACGCGTCCTGGGACGCCGTCGAACACCTGATACTGCCGGCCCTCGCCCTCTCCTCCATCCCGCTCGCCGTCATCGTCCGCATCACCCGCGCCAGCGTGCTCGAGGTGCTGGGCGAGGACTACGTGCGCACCGCCGAGTCCAAGGGCATCGCCCGGCGCGTCGTGCGCGGCCGGCACGTGCTGCGCAACGCGCTGCTGCCCGTCGTCACCACGGTCGGCCTGCTCACCGGCTCGCTGCTGTCCGGCGCCGTGCTGACCGAGTCCGTCTTCGCCTTCGGCGGCATCGGCTCCTTCATCAGGGACGCCATCGACGCCCGCGACTACCCGGTGCTGATGGGCTTCATCCTCTTCATCGCGCTGCTGTACGTGGCCATCAACCTGCTGGTCGACCTGGCCTACAGCCTGATCGACCCGAGAGTGCGGGTGAACTGATGAGCACCACGACCCCGAGTCCCAAGAAGGTCGACAAGATCGACCGGCTCGCCGAGCTGACCGCCAACACCGAGACGGCCAGCGGCGCCAGCCTGTGGGTGGAGGCGCTGCGCCGGCTGCGGCGCAGCAAGATGGCGATGATCGGCGGCGGCATCATGGCCGTCTTCGTCGTGCTCGCGATCGTCGGGCCCTGGATCGCCCCCTACAGCCCCACCGCCCAGACGTGGCGGGACGAGGTCTTCGTCAACCGCGGCGAGTTCGTCGGGCCGCGCGGCGACAACTGGCTCGGCCTCGACCACCTCGGCCGCGACCTGTTCTCCCGGCTGCTGGAGGGCACCCGGCAGACGCTGCTGGTCGGTGTCGTCTCCACGGTGCTCGCCTTCGTCGCCGGAGCCCTCGTGGGCGGCGTCTCCGGAGCCGCGCTCGCCTTCGGCGGCCGGCTCGGGCAGCGGATCGACACCGTGCTGATGCGGCTGATCGACATGATGCTGGCGCTGCCCTCGCTGCTGCTCGCGGTGTCGATCGCCGCCATCCTGGGCCAGTCCCTGACCACGGTGATGATCGCCGTCGGCGTGGCACAGATCCCGATCTTCGCTCGGCTGCTGCGGGGCTCGATGCTCGCCCAGGCCAACGCCGACTACGTGCTGGCGGCCCGCGCGCTCGGCGTGCGCCGGCGGCGCATCGTGCTGGCCCACGTGCTGCCCAACTCGCTCGGCCCGCTGATCGTCCAGTCCACGCTGGCGCTCGCCACCGCCATCATCGAGGCGGCGGCCCTGTCCTACCTGGGCCTCGGCAACCCGGACGCCGCGCAACCCGAGTGGGGCGTGATGCTCGCCCAGGCGCAGCGGTTCTTCGACCAGGAGCCGATGATGGCCGTCTATCCGGCGCTCGGCATCATCATCACCTCCCTCGGCTTCACCCTGCTCGGCGAGGCCATGCGCGAGGCACTCGACCCGAGACTGCGGAGCTGATGCGGCATGTCCCTGCTTGATGTGGACGAACTGACGGTGACCTTCGCCGGCCGCGGCGGGTCCGGCACCCAGGCGGTGGCCGGGGTCTCCTTCGCCGTGGATCAGGGCGAGGTGGTCGGTCTTGTCGGCGAGTCAGGATGCGGCAAGAGCGTCACCTCGCTGGCCCTGATGGGCCTGCTGCCCGATCGGGGCGTGACGATCGGCGGCCGGGCCGCCTTCGACGGCACCGACCTGCTGTCGCTGCGGCCCGCCGCGATGCGCGACCTGCGGGGCAGCCAGCTGGCGATGATCTTCCAGGACCCGCTGTCCTCCCTGAACCCGGTGGTGCCCATCGGCGTCCAGGTCACCGAGATCCTCCAGCGGCACCGCGGGCTGCGCGGCGCCGCGGCCCGCAAGGAGGCCGCGAACCTGCTGGACCGGGTCGGCATCCCGGACCCGACACGGCGCCTCAAGGAGTACCCGCACCAGCTGTCCGGCGGCATGCGGCAGCGGGCGCTGATCGCCATGGCGGTGGCCTGCGCCCCCCGGCTGCTGATCGCGGACGAGCCGACCACCGCGCTCGACGTCACCATCCAGGCGCAGATCCTGGAACTGCTCAAGGAACTGGTCGACCAGCAGGGCACCGCGCTGCTGATGATCACCCACGACCTGGGCGTGGTCGCGGGCCTGTGCGATCGGGTCAACGTGCTGTACGCCGGCAAGGTCGTGGAGGCCGCGGAGCGCCGCCCGCTGTTCGCCGCCCCCGCCCACCCGTACGCGCACGGCCTGCTCGGCTCCATCCCGCGCCTCGACGCGCCACGCGGCGACCGGCTCAACCCCATCCGGGGCTCCATCAACGACCGGATCGACTGGGCCGACGGCTGCGCCTTCGCCCCGCGCTGCGACTTCTACACGCTCGAGTGCCTCCAGGGCGCCCCCGGGCTCTCCCCGCTCGGCGGCGCCCAGGACGCCGGTGACCCCGGCCACGAGGTGCGCTGCGTCAACCCGGTGACCACCACGACCGAGGCGACGGAGGCCGCGGTATGAGCCTGCTCGAACTGGACGACGTGAAGGTGCACTTCCCCGTGCGGCGGGGCGTGCTCTTCGACCGCGTCGTCGGCCACGTCCAAGCCGTCGACGGCGTCTCGCTCACCATCGAGGCCGGCCAGACCTACGGCCTGGTCGGCGAGTCAGGATGCGGCAAGACGACGCTCGGCCGCGCCGTGCTGCGGCTGAACGACATCACCTCGGGGCGCGTCGTCTTCGACGGCACCGACCTCGCCGCGCTGCCCGACGAGGAGATGCGCCGTACCAGGCACCGGCTGCAGATGGTCTTCCAGGACCCGCTCGGCAGCCTCAACCCCCGGCAGAACATCGAGTCCATCCTGGCCGAGGGCATGGCGGCGCACGGCATCGGCGCCACCCGCGAGGAGCGCCGGGAGAAGATCGTCGAGATCCTCCGCCGGGTCGGCCTGCCCGCCGGGGCTCTCTCCCGCTACCCGCACGAGTTCTCCGGCGGCCAGCGGCAGCGCATCGGCATCGCCAGGGCGCTGGTGCTCGAACCCGACCTCATCATCTGCGACGAGCCGGTGTCCGCGCTCGACGTCTCCATCCAGGCGCAGGTGCTCAACCTGCTGGAGGAGCTCCAGGACGCGCTCGGCCTGACCTACCTGGTCATCGCCCACGACCTGGCCGTGGTCCGGCACATCTCGGACCGCATCGGCGTGATGTACCTGGGCTCGCTCGTCGAGGAGGCACCAAGCGACACGCTCTACGCCGAGCCGCGCCACCCCTACACGCGGGCGCTGATGTCGGCGGTGCCGGTCCCCGACCCGGACGTCGAGGACAGCAGGGAGCGCATCCTGCTCCGCGGCGACCTGCCGTCCCCGGCCAACCCGCCCGCCGGCTGCCGCTTCCACACCCGCTGCCCGTGGCGGCAGCCGGAGCGCTGCGACACCGAGCGGCCTTCGCTGACCGATCTGGGCGGCGGGCACCGGGTGGCCTGCCACTACGCGACCGAGATCGCCGACGGCACCATCCAGCCGACCAGGGACCTCGCGCCCCCGGTGTTGAAGGAGGTGCCGGCCGGCGTCCCGGGGCAGGCCGGCGAGGGAGAGGAGCCGGTGGCGACCACGTCCTGATGGTCCCCGGGGGTGGTTTACGGGTGGATTCCGGCCGCTTGGGCCGGGATCCACCGTGACCGTCCGCTTCGTCCCGCTACGGTCGTGCGCTGTGAAGGCCATCCGTCGCTTCTCCGTACGCCCCGTCCTCCCCGAACCCCTCCGACCCCTGCACGAACTGGCGTTCAACCTGCGCTGGTCCTGGCACCCCGACACCAGGGAACTGCTGCGCTCCGTCGACCCGGCCGGCTGGCAGGCCGCCGGCGAGGACCCGGTGCGACTGCTCGGCTCCGTCGACGCCGACCGGCTCGCCGAGCTCGCCACCGACCGCGGCTTCCTGCGCCGCCTCGACCTGGCCGCCGGCGACCTCGGCGACTACCTGACGGAACCCCGCTGGTACCAGGCGGCCGACGCCCAGAGCGGCGGCGAACTCCCGCGCGCCATCGCCTACTTCTCACCCGAGTTCGGCATCACCGCCGCCCTGCCCCAGTACTCGGGCGGCCTCGGCATCCTCGCCGGCGACCACCTCAAGGCCGCCAGCGACCTCGGCGCCCCCGTCATCGGCGTCGGCCTCCTGTACCGGCACGGCTACTTCCGGCAGAGCCTCTCGCCCGACGGCTGGCAGCAGGAGCACTACCCCGTCGTCGACCCGCACGAGCTGCCCCTCACGCCGCTGCACGAACCGGACGGCGGCCCGGCCCTGGTGCGGCTCGCGCTGCCCGGCGGCCGCACCCTCACCGCCCGGATCTGGCAGGTGCGGGTCGGCCGCGTCCCGCTGCTGCTGCTCGACTCCACCCTCGCCGAGAACGGCCCAGCGGAACGCGACGTCACCGACCGGCTCTACGGCGGCGGCGGCGAACACCGGCTCCTCCAGGAGATGCTGCTCGGCATCGGCGGCGTCCGCGCGGTCCGCGCGTTCTGCCGGATCACCGGCCACGCCGAGCCCGAGGTCTTCCACATGAACGAGGGCCACGCCGGCTTCCTCGGCCCCGAGCGCATCCGCGAACTCGGCGAGTACGGCGTCGACTTCGACGCCGCCCTGCACGCCGTGCGGGCCGGCACCGTCTTCACCACCCACACCCCCGTGCCGGCCGGCATCGACCGGTTCTCCGAGGACCTGGTGGCCCGCCACTTCGGCGAGGGAGCCGAACTCGCCACCATCGACCAGCAGGCGCTCCTCGGCCTCGGCCGCGAACCGGCGGCCATCGCCGGCACCGACGTCACCGACACCGGCCTCGCGGGCCCCCCGCAGTTCAACATGGCCGTGCTCGGGCTGCGCACCGCCCAGCGCGCGAACGGCGTCTCGCTGCTGCACGGCAGCGTCAGCCGCGCCATGTTCGCCGGCCTGTGGCCCGGCTTCGACCCCGAGGAGGTGCCGATCGGCTCCGTCACCAACGGGGTGCACGCGCCCACCTGGACCGCCGACGCCATGCAACGCGCGCACCACGCCGACCTCGGCGACGCCGAGCTGTGGGAACTCCGCCGCACCCTGCGCGAACAGCTCGTGCACGAGGTACGCGCCAGACTGCGCGCCGCCTGGCGGCAGCGCGGCGCGGGACAGGCCGAACTGGGCTGGGTGGACGGCGTCCTCGACCCCGACGTCCTCACCCTCGGCTTCGCCCGCCGCGTCCCCTCCTACAAGCGGCTCACCCTGATGCTGCACGACCGCGACCGACTGCGGTCCCTGCTGCTGCACCCGGAACGCCCCGTCCAGATCGTGGTCGCCGGCAAGGCACACCCCGCCGACGACGGCGGCAAGCGGCTCATCCAGGAACTCGTCAGGTTCGCCGACGACCCCGAGGTACGGCATCGCATCGTCTTCCTCCCCGACTACGGCATGGCCATGGCCCGCTCGCTCTACGCCGGCTGCGACGTCTGGCTCAACAACCCGCTGCGCCCGCTCGAGGCGTGCGGCACCTCGGGCATGAAGTCCGCGCTCAACGGCGGCCTCAACCTCTCGGTGCGGGACGGCTGGTGGGACGAGTGGTTCGACCCCGACTTCGGCTGGGAGATCCCCACCGCCGACGGGCTGGCCGCCACCGAACCGGAACGGCGCGACGCGCTGGAGGCCGCGGCGCTCTACCGGCTGCTCGCCGAGCAGGTCACCCCCTGCTTCTACGACCGGGGCCTGGGCGGCGGAGGCGTGCCGACCCGCTGGATCGAGATGGTGCGCGCCACCCTCGACCGGCTCGGCCCGCTGGTGCCGGCCGAACGGATGCTGCGGGAGTACATCTCCGACTACTACGCGCCGGCGGCGCGCGCCCACCGGGCGCTGACCGCCGAGGCGGCCGGCGAACTCGCCGCGTACGCGGCGCGCATGCGGCGGGAGTGGCCGCGGGTGGCCGTCGACCACGTCGAACCGGGCGCAGAACCGCCGACACTCGGCGGCACGGTGTCCCTGCGGGTGCGGGTGGCCCTCGGCGACCTGGAGCCCTCGGCCGTCGAGGTCCAGGCCGTGACCGGGCGGGTCAACGGGGACGACACGCTGGCCGATCCGGTCTACGTCTCCCTCAAGCCGGAGGGCGGCCCCGACCTCTCGGGGCGCTGGACCTACACCGGCGAGCTCCCCCTCCACCGGACCGGCCCCTTCGGCTACACGGTCCGCGTCCTCCCGGCGCACCCGCTGCTGGCCGCCCGCCCCGAACTGGGCCTGACACGCCTCCCGGACGGCGAGAACGCACTCCTGGCGGAAGCCTGAACGCTGCCGCTTGGCGGGCGGCGGAGCCGCGCCCACCCATCCGCCCTTGGCGGGTGGCCTCGGCGCGGCATCGGCGGCGCAGCCGCCGAGGTCGGCCCCGGCGGACGCCGGCCCGCTACCGCGCGAAGCGCGCACAAGGGCGGGTGGGTGGGGGAACTCCGCCGTTGGCCAAGCGCGCCGAGCCTAGGGTCTGTCTGATAATTCCCGGTGGATCAGCGAGCGGCGGATGGCGCCCGGCTGGCAAGGCGCCGGATCGCAGCTCGTACTTGGCCGTACTCGCGCGATTCGGCAACGCAGCCAGGCGGGATGCCAGCCGTCGCGAGCCCGCCGGGGATTGTCAGACAGGCCCTAGGCCAGGCTGTCGCGCCAGGCGCGGTGGAGGGACGAGAACCGGCCCTCGCCGGCGATCAGTTCATCAGGGGGGCCGTCCTCCACGATGCGGCCGGCGTCCATGACCAGCACCCGGTCCGCGATCACCACCGTGGAGAGCCGGTGCGCGATCACCATCGCCGTCCGGCCCTGGAGGACCGTCACCATCGCGTCCTGCACCGCCTTCTCGCCCGGGATGTCCAGCGAGGACGTCGCTTCGTCGAGGATCACCACCGACGGGTCGGCCAGCACCACCCGCGCGAACGCCACCAGCTGCCGCTGGCCGGCCGAGATGCGGCCGCCCCGCTTGCGGACGTCCGTGTCGTAGCCCTCCGGCAGCGAGCTGATGAAGTCGTGCGCGCCGATCGCCTTCGCGGCCCGCTCGATCTCGTCCCTGGTCGCGTCCGGCTTGCCGAGGGCGATGTTCTCCGCGACCGTCCCGGAGAACAGGAACGCCTCCTGGGTCACCATCACCACCCCGCGCCGCAGCTCCGGCATGCTCAGGTCCCGCAGGTCCGTGCCGTCGAGCAGCACCCGGCCCTCGGTCGGGTCGTAGAACCTGGCGAGCAGCTTGGCCAGCGTCGACTTGCCCGCGCCCGTGGCGCCCACCAGCGCCGTGGTCTGACCGGCCGGCAGCGTCAGCGAGAAGCTCGGCAGTACCTCGCCGCCCGTCCGGTAGGCGAAGCGGACGTCGTCGAAGAGCACCTCGCGGCCCGGCTGCCCCGCCGCGCGGGCCGGCAGCTCGACCGGCCGCTCCGGCTCGGGGACGTCGGGTCGCTGGGCCAGCAGCCCGGCGATCTTGTCCAGCGAGGCCACCGCCGACTGGTAGTTGTTGAGGATCATCGCGAAGCGGTCCAGCGGGTCGTAGAGCCGCCGGATGTAGAGCGCGCCGGCGGCCAGCGCGCCGAGCTCCAGGTCGCCGGAGGCCACCCGCTGCGCGCCCCACAGCACGATCCCCGCCACCGCGACCGCCGCGATCAGCCGGGAGAGCACCACGAACCTGGCCATCTCCAGGATCGTGTCGCCGTTGACCCGCTCGTGCGTGCGGTTGAGCCGCTCGAAGTCCTCGTCGTTGGCCTGCTCACGGCGGAACGCCTTCACCGGCCGTATCCCGTTGAGCGTCTCGGAGAACTTGACGATCACCGCCGCGATCGCCGTCGACCGGCGCAGGAAGCGCTCGGCCGAGCGCTTCCTGAAGCTGCGCACCAGCAGGTAGAGCGGGACGAACGAGAGCAGCGCCGCCCCGCCGAGGCCCGGGTCCAGGTAGAGCAGCAGGCCGCCGATGTAGACGATGGACACCAGGATGTTGAGCATCTCCTGGAGGCCCTCGTTCAGCAGCTCGCGCAGCGACTGGACGTCGCTGGTCGAGCGGGAGATCAGCCGGCCCGAGGTGTAGCGGTCGTGGAAGTCGAGGCTGAGCGCCTGGGCGTGCCGGTAGATGCGGCCGCGCACTTCGAGCAGCACGTTCTGGTTGATCCGGGCCGAGATCCGGATGAACACGGCCTGCAGCACGCCGGCGCCCACCGCGCACAGCAGATAGGCCACGGCGACGGCGATCAGCGGGCCGTTGTCGTCCTCGCGCAGCGCGGGCACGCCGCTGTCGATCGCGTAGGCGACCAGCAGCGGCACGGCCTGCACCGCCGCCTGCTGGGTGAGCAGCAGCACGGCGGCGAGCACGACCCGGCCCCGGTAGGGCCGCAGCAGCGAGCCGAGGAGGCCGCGCGAGGCGCCCTTGGGCGACGGGAGGGTGTCCTGGGCCAGCGGGTCGGACTCGGCCGCCGGCCGCTCGTCCCGCTGCTTCTCGTCCGGGGTGTCCAGGGTGGTGGTCATCGCGCGGCGACCTCGCTGTAGGCGTCGTGTTCCTCGGCGCGCTCACCGGTCATCAGGTGCCGGTACTCCGCGTTGCCGTGCAGCAGCTCGGTGTGGGTGCCGACGGCGGCGATCCGGCCGCCGGACAGCAGCGCGACCCGGTCGGCCAGCTGCACGGTGGACGGCCGGTGGGCGACCACCAGCGCCGTGGTGGTGGCCAGGACCTCGCGCAGGGCGGCCTCGACCCGGGCCTCGGTGTGCACGTCGAGCGCGGAGAGCGGGTCGTCGAGCACCAGGAAGCCGGGCTGGCCGATGACGGCGCGGGCCAGCGCCAGGCGCTGCCGCTGGCCGCCGGAGAGGCTGAGCCCCTGCTCGCCGACCTGCGTCTCGCTGCCGGCCGGCAGCGCGCCGACGAAGCCGTCCGCCTGGCTGACCCGCAGCGCGCGCTCCAGGTCCTCGTCGCCGGACTCCGGGCTGCCCATCCGCACGTTCTCCGCGACGGACGCGGAGAACAGCGTCGGCTCCTCGAACGCGACGGCGACCCGTCGCCGCACCTCGTCCCGCGACAGGCCCGCGATGTCGACGCCGTCGAGGGTGATGCGGCCCTCGGTGACCTCGTGCAGCCGGGGGACCAGGGCGATCAGCGTGGTCTTGCCACTGCCGGTGCCGCCGACCAGGGCCATGGTCTCGCCCGGTCTGATGTGCAGGTCGACGCCGTCCAGCACGGGCGGGCTGTCGGGCGGCGCGTCCGGGTAGCGGAAGACGACGTTCTCGAAGCGGAGGCCGTCCCGCCGCTCCCCCACGGCGGGCGCGCCGGACGACGGCGCCGCGTCGGCCGGTATCTCGACGTCCATCACCTCGAAGAAGCGGTCGGTCGCGGTGGCCGCCTCGTTGCACAGCGCCAGCAGGAAGCCGATGGACTCCACCGGCCAGCGCAGCGCCATGGCGGTGGTCATGAACGCCACCAGGGTGCCGGCGGTCAGCGCGCCGTCGGAGACCTGGACGACGCCGATCACCAGCGCGATGCCGAGGAACAGCTCGGGCAGGCTGAGGATGACCAGCCAGATCGCCGCGAGCAGCCGGGCCTTGTGCAGCTCGGTGTCCATCAGCTGGCGGGACAGCTCCCGGAAGGCGCGGGCCTGGCTGCGGTGGCGGCCGAAGCCCTTGATGACCCGGATGCCGAGGATGGACTCCTCGACCACCGTGGTCAGGTCGCCCGCCTGGTCCTGCGCACGGCGCGCGACCACCGAGAACCGCTGCTCGAAGAGCCAGCAGACGACGATCAACGGCACGACGGGCGCGATCAGCACCAGCCCGAGGCCCCAGTCCTGGGCGAGCAGCACGCCGAAGCCGATGAGGATGGTGGCGCTGTTGACGATGAGGAAGGTGAGGCCGAAGGCCAGGAACATCCGCAGCAGCTGCAGGTCCCCGGTGCCCCGCGAGAGCAACTGCCCGGTGGGCCAGCGGTCGTGGAAGGAGACCGGCAGCCGCTGCACGTGCCGGTAGAGCGCGGAGCGCATGTCCGCCTCGACGCGGGTGAGCGGGCGGGCCACCAGCCAGCGGCGCAACCCGAACAGCGCGGCCTCGACCACGCCGACCACCAGCAGCACCAGGCCGCCCAGCCACACGCCGGCGCTGTCGCCGTCGCTCACCGGACCGTCCACGATCCACTTGAGCACCAGCGGCATCACCAGGCCCATGCTGGCGGCCACGATGGCCACCCCGGCGGCGGAGAAGACCCGCGCCCTGACCGGGCGCACATACGGCCACAGCCGCAACAGGGATCGGACGACGGAACGTTTTCGGGCTGGGGCATCGGCTGTGGCAGACATCGCTATCGAGCCTACGGACCGGCACTGACAGTTCCCACGGGTTTTCGCCCTAGGTCGGATGGCGGAGCAGCCTTGGACCCGCGGGCCGGGCGACTGTCGGTGCGGGTGCTTAGGGTGTGCGACATGAGTCAGCTGACACGGATGCGGGAGCTTCGGGACCTCCAGGCGGCGCTGCGGACGGCGTCCGACATCGCCTTCGACCAGGAGGCGCCGGCGGGGGAGCAGGCCGAGGTGCTGGTGGACGCGTTGCGGCGGGCCCTGACGGCCGCGCAGTCGCTCAGCGAAGGGCCGGGCGAGACGGGCTGCCGGGAGCATCCGCGGGGTGCGGTCGATCCGCTGTACGGCGACAAGGACGACCCGCTGCCGGCCGGCTGGGGCCGCTGCCTCCTCTGCAACGACCGCCGTCGCCGCGCGACCCGCGCGGCGAGGCGCGCGTAGCGCGACCGGCGCTCCGCGCCGGCGGCTTCGCCGCCGTCGGGTCTCGCCGGCACGGCCGGCGGCGAAGCCGCCCGGGCGCGCAACGCCACCGCGCCCGGCCCGGCGCGCAGCGCCGCTCGCGCGCAGCGCGCGAAAGGGGTGGGTGGGCGGGGGGAAAAAACACCGGCGCGGAGCGCCCAGGCGGTCGCGTCGCCTCACGCTCAGCGCGCAGCGGTCCGCATCTCGAACCAGACCGACTTCCCCCACGGCAGCAGGTCGACGCCCCACCGGTCGGCCAGGGTGTCGACGAGGAAAAGGCCCCGGCCCGTGATCACGTCCATCTCGCGGACCGGCAGCAGGCAGGGAAGCGCCCGGGACGGGTCCTTGACCTCGACCCGGACCCAGCCGCGGCGGCGGCGGATCCGTAGGCCGAAGGCGGGGGCGCCGGCGTGCTGGACCGCGTTGCCGACGAGTTCGGAGACCAGCAGCACCGCGTTCTCCGTGAGTTCGGCCGGCAGCAGCCAGCGGGTGCCGAACTGTTCTCGGGTCAGCCTTCTGGCGATCCCGGCGGACTCGGGACGGGACGGAAGCCGCACCTCCTGGACCGACGGATCAGCGCCGACGGGTTCCAGGGCCGCGTCGGTCAGTTGCTCCTCGCGCATGAGGTCCCGCATGGGGGTGTCCGCCGCTGCTGCCATGCCCCCCATCATGGCGTGCATATGCCCGGAGCGTGGGCGGTTCCGGGGGAAGTGCCCCCGCGGGGTGAGCGTGGTTTCTCAGTCGCGCGGCCAGAACCTGGCCTTTCCCGGCCCTTCCTCGACGAAGCTCCGCATGCCGTACTCCCGGTCCCGGGTGGCGAACAGGCCGGCGAACCAGGAGCGTTCGATGGTGAGGCCGGTGTCGATGTCGGTTTCGAGGCCGCCGTCCACCGACTCCTTGGCGGCCCGCAGCGCCATCGCGGGCCCGGTGGCCAGTCGGGCGGCCCAGTCGTGGGCCTCGGCCAGCACCCGGTCGGCCGGCAGCACCCGGTCGACCAGGCCGATCGCGAGTGCCTCGGGCGCCGTCACCTGGCGGCCGGTGAAGATGAGGTCCTTGGCCCTGGACGGGCCGACCAGGCGGGCGAGCCGCTGGGTGCCGCCGGCGCCGGGGATGAGGCCGAGCAGGATCTCCGGCTGGCCGAGCTTCGCGTCCTCGGCGGCGAACCGCACGTCGGCGCAGAGCGCCAACTCGCAGCCACCGCCCAGCGCGTAGCCGGTGATCGCGGCGATCACCGGCTTGGGCAGCCGGGCAATGGCGGTGAAGGCGTCCTGGAGGCCGCGCGAGCGCGCCACCATCGCCTCGTGGTCCATCGCCCGCATCTCCTTGATGTCGGCCCCGGCCGCGAACGCCCGCTCGCTGCCGCGGAGCACCACGGCGCGCACGTCGTCCCGTTCCGTCACCTCGTCGGCGAGTTCGCGCAGTCGGTCCTGGGTGGCGATGTCCAGCGCGTTGAGTGGCGGACGGTCGAGTCGGATGGTGCCGACGCCGTCCGCCACCTCCAGATGAACGGTCATGACCGCCAGGCTAGTCAGCCCCGGTCACACGCCCCAGTCCTCCCAGGCCATGTTCCAGCCGTTGAGGCCGTTGTCGGGGGCGATGACGTCGTCGTTCGAGTTGACGACCTCGACCACGTCTCCGATGAGCGAGTTGGCGAAGAACCAGGCGGCCGGGGTGTCCGGGTCGCCGGCGCCCCGTACGTCGCGCAGGCCGACGCAGCCGTGGCTGGCGTTCTCGTTGCCGAAGACGTCGCCGCCCCAGTAGTTGCCGTGGATGAAGGTGCCCGAGGTGGACAGCCGCATGGCGTGCGGCACGTCGGGGATGTCGTACTCGCCGCCGTAGCCGACGGTGTCGCCGTTCATCCGGGTCTCGACCAGCTTCTCGGTGATGACCATCCGGCCGTTCCAGGTCTCGTAGCCCGGGGCGCCGGTGGTGACCGGGATGGTGCGGATGGACTCGCCGTCCCTGACCACGTCCATGGTGAGGGTGTCCACGTCCACGGTGCTGATCTGGCTGCGGCCGATGGTGAACGAGACGTCCTCGCGGGCCGTGCCGTAGACGCCGGGGGCGCCCTCGACGCCGCGGATCCGCAGCCGCACGTCGACCTCGGTGCCGGGCTCCCAGTACTCCTCGGGCCGGAAGTCGATCCGCTGGTTCCCGAACCAGTGGCCCCTGACCTCGACCGGCGGCTCGGTCACGATCTGGATCGCGTCCCGCACCTCGTCGGTGTTCTCGATCGGCGTGTCGAAGGTGACCGAGAGCTCCATGCCGACGCCGACCTCGGCGCCGTCGGAGATGTTCCAGTTGCTGGTGAAGGTGGATCCGGCCGCCAGCGTGGTGAAGCCGGTGGTCCTGGTGGCCTCGGTGCCCGCCGCGTTCTCGCCGACCACGGCGACGGTGTACTCGGTGTCGTTGGCCAGGTGTTCGGTCGGTTCCCAGCCGGTCGCGTCCTCGGTGAGCTCGCCCGCCACCTCGGTGCCCTCGGGGTCGGTGACCCGCACCTCGGTGAGGGTGCCGTCCTCGGCGCCCACCCGCAGTTCGCCGGAGGTGGGCACGTCCGTCGCGCCGTCATCGGGCGCGATGGATATGGATACTTCGGCCGCCTCGGTCGGCCCGTCGTCCGGATCGGCGTCCCGGCCCTGGCCGCCGCCCCCGCTGCACGCCGTGACCGTCAGCAGCAGTGCCCCCAGCAGTGCCGCCGTCGCCCCCGAGACTCGTCTTCTCGCACGCCGCGTTCTCAATTTGTTTCGCTTTCTCCCTCGCGCGCGACATACCGCGCGCCGCCCCTCTGTGTGGCCAGGTAATCACATTGTTGCCGGTGGGAATCCCCGACTCCTGTCACCGTTCCGCTGCAGACGGCCTGGTCGTTGCCGTCGGACGCTCCCTGCGCCGTGGCAAAATGCGCATCCCCGGCATTCGGGGTGTAGGGACCAGTGGAAGACCGAGCGGAAGAACGACGGGAGGGCCGCCGTGCGCCACGCACCCCAGCCCGGGCCTGCCGACGTCTGGCCCGGCCGGCCGGAACCGCTCGGCGCCCGGTTCGGCCCGGGGCCCGACGCGGTGGAGGGCACCAACTTCGCCCTGTGGGCGGGCGGCGCGGACGCCGTCGAGCTCTGCCTCTTCGACGACGCGGGGCACGAGACCCGGCACCGGCTCACCGAGCTGACCCACGAGATCTGGCACGGCTTCCTGCCCGGCGTCCGCCCCGGACAGCGCTACGGCTACCGGGTGCACGGACCCTGGGACCCGCTCGCCGGCGACCGCTGGAACCCGGCCAAGCTGCTGCTCGACCCCTACGCCAGGGCGGTGGACGGTGAGTTCGACGGAACGCCGGCCGAGGTGTACGGCCACGACCGCGACCACCCGGCGGCGGACCTCGCGGACACCCTGCGCGACGCGCGGGACTCGGCGCCGTTCGTCCCCAAGGGCGTGGTGGTGCCCGACCTCAAGACCCCGCCCCCGGCCGCGCCGCGCCCGCGCACCGACTGGGCCGACTCCGTCATCTACGAGCTCCACGTGCGCGGGTTCACCATGCGCCACCCCGGCGTGCCACCCGAACTCCGCGGCACCTACGCCGGACTCGGCCACCCCGCGGCGATCGAGCACCTCACCCGACTGGGCGTCACCGCCGTCGAGCTGCTGCCCGTCCACCAGTTCGCGCACGACGGGCGTCTCGTCCGCCGCGGCCTGCGCAACTACTGGGGCTACGACTCCATCGGCTACTTCGCCCCGCACGCCGGCTACAGCGCCTCCGGCACCCGCGGCGAACAGATCGGCGAGTTCCGCGCCATGGTCGACGCGCTGCACGAGGCCGGCATCGAGATCATCCTCGACGTCGTCTACAACCACACCGCCGAGGGCGGGGAGCAAGGCCCCACCCTCTCGCTGCGCGGCATCGACAACGCCGGCTACTACCGGCTCGCCGCCGACCCTCGCCACTACACCGACTACACCGGCTGCGGGAACACCCTGCACGTCGTCCGGCCCCACGTGCTGCGGCTCATCACCGACTCGCTGCGCTACTGGGTCACCGAGATGGGCGTCGACGGCTTCCGCTTCGACCTGGCCGCCGCCCTGGCCCGCGCCATGCACGACGTCGACATGCTCTCGCCGTTCCTCGCCGTGATCGCCCAGGACCCGGTGCTGCGGCGGGTCAAGCTCATCGCCGAACCGTGGGACGTGGGCAGCGGCGGCTACCAGGTCGGCGCCTTCCCGCCGCTGTGGACCGAGTGGAACGACCGCTACCGCGACACCGTCCGCGACTACTGGCGCGGCGCGCTGCCCGAGCTCGGCGACCTCGGCTACCGGCTCTCCGGGTCGAGCGACCTCTACGCGGGCAGCGGCCGCCGCCCCTACGCCTCCGTCAACTTCGTGACCGCGCACGACGGGTTCACCCTGCGCGACCTCGTCACCTACGAGCGCAAGCGCAACGAGGCCAACGGCGAGGACAACCGCGACGGCAGCGACGACAACCGCTCCTGGAACTGCGGCGTCGAGGGCCCGACCGACGACCCCGGCGTCGCCGCGCTGCGCCGCAGACAGCAGCGGAACCTGCTCACCACGCTGCTGCTGTCCACCGGGGTGCCGATGCTGCTGGCCGGTGACGAGCTCGGCCGCACCCAGGCCGGCAACAACAACGCCTACTGCCAGGACAACGAGGTCGGCTGGCTCGACTGGGCGTCGGCCGAGGACCCCGAGTGGCGCCCGCTGCTCGACCTGACCAGGCGGCTGATCCGGCTGCGCCACGACCACCCCGTGCTGCGCCGCCGCGCCTTCTTCTCCGGCCGCCGACACGGCCCGGCGGGACTGCGCGACCTCGGCTGGTTCACGGCCGACGGGCGCGAGATGACCGAGGCGGACTGGAGCGCGCCGAGCGCCACGTTGGGCATGTTCCTGTCGGGGCGTGACATCCCGGGGCGTGACCCGGCGGGCCGGCCGATCGTCGACGACAGCTTCCTGCTGCTGCTGCACGCCGGCCCCGAGCCGCTCGACTTCCCGCTGCCGGGACCGCCCTGGGCGTCCGCCTACCGGCTGCTGGTCGACACGGCTCGCGAGGACCAGGACCTGGCGCCCCACACCACCCACCCCGGTGGCGGCACGCTCCGACTCCAGGACCACTCCGCACAGTTGCTCCGGGCCGAGTGACGTCCCGGAAGTATTGCAGGACCGACACAAAGCCGGCTGTGGCGCGTGCGGTGTCAGTGGCAGTGCGTAGTGTGCTGTTCAGCCGCCGACGCCGGCGGCCGGGCACTCAGAAGGGGAACAGCCAGCCATGGGTATCGACTTGTCGAAGGGGCAGGCCATCAGCCTGCAGAAGCAGGACGGCGGCTCGCTGAGCGCCGTGCGGATGGGGCTCGGCTGGCAGGCGGCGCCCCGGCGCGGGCTCTTCAGGTCCCGCACCCAGGAGATCGACCTGGACGCCTCCGCGGTCCTCTTCGCCGACAAGCAGCCCGTCGACGTGGTCTTCTTCCAGCACCTGGTCAGCGACGACGGCTCCGTGCGGCACACCGGCGACAACCTGGTGGGCGGCGCCGGGCAGGGCGGCGACGACGAGGCGATCCTCGTCGACCTGCCGCGGGTTCCGGTCCACATCGACGCCATCGTCTTCACGGTCAACTCCTTCACCGGCCAGTCCTTCGCCGAGGTGCAGAACGCGTTCTGCCGCCTGGTCGACGAGACCACCGGGCAGGAGCTCGCCCGCTACACGCTGACCGGCGGCGGCGACTACACCGCGCAGGTCATGGCCAAGGTGACCCGCCAGGGCGCCGCCTGGCAGATGACCGCCATCGGCGAGCCGGCCAGGGGCCGCACCTTCCAGGACCTGATGCCCGCGCTGGTGCCGCACCTGTAGGGCGGTCGGCGCCACCGGTACCATCCGGGGCTCCGGCCCTTCGGGGCGGGCACAACAGACAGCGGCGAACACACAGCGCGAGCGAGGAAACGACAGGGGGCGCGGCGATGGCGGCCGAGCTGATCCGCGGGCAGAACCATCCACTGACCGACACCCGACTCGAGATCCGGGTGTCGGCCGGGCAGCCGGTGTTGGCCGGGGTGACGCTCAACGACGACCAGGGGCGGATGCGGGAGGCGGCGTGGATAGCGCACCCGGCCTCGCCCCGGCTGCCGGGCATCGAGGTGTCCCGGCAGGCCGCCGCCGACCACCGGCTCGCGGTCGACCTCGACGCGCTGCCCGAGGCCGTGCACCGGGCGAACGTGCTGCTCGCCCTGCCGTCGGGGGTGGGCGGCCCGGCCAGCTTCGGCTCGGTGGCCGCGCCCACCATCGCCGTCACCGGCCTCGACGGCACCGAGATCGTCCGCTACACGGTCACCGACCTCGCCACCGAGTCGGCCATCGTCGCCGTCGAGCTGTACCGGCGCGGCGGCGGGTGGAAGGTGCGCGCCATGGGGCAGGGGTACTCGGGTGGGCTCGCGGCCATGCTGGAGGACCAGGGCCTGCCGCAGGCGCGGGAGTTGGCCACCACCATCAACGAGGCGGTGGCCAGCGGCATGGCCCGCTCCGTCGCCACGCCCCCGCCTCCGCCCCTGCCCTCGCCGGGCCAGGGGGCCGCCGTCACCCCGCCGTCAGGGCAGCCGGACCAGCCGGTCGCCGGGGACGCGGCCGGGCACACCATGGAGGAGCGGCTCTACAACCAGGTCTGGGGCATGTTCGAGGACCTGGCGAGGACGACGGCCGCCTACCGCAGCGCGGTCGACTTCGCCGACTCCCGGATGGAGCGCGAGCTCGACCAGGTGCTGTCGGACCCGGCCACCCGGGTCGGCCCGGCCGCCGACGCGGCCCGCGTCCAGGCCCGCGCCAAGCACAGCCAGCTCGTCGACCAGGCGCGCGCCAACTTCGAGCGGGACGTGGCGCAGCTGGTCGCCGAGTCGGAGGTGGTCGAGCCGGCGCTGCCGCCCGCCTTCGCCCGCTGGGACAACCCGGTCTGGCAGGCGTACCAGGTGCCGGGCCAGACGCCGATGGCGCTGCGGCTCGGCGACCTCAGCCTGCCGGAGCGCGCCGACCTGCGGATCCCGATGCTGGTGCGGCTGCCGCTCCAGCGGGGGCTGTGGATCGACTCCGGGCGGCGCGTCGCCGCCTCGCCCGAGGCCGCCGCGGTGGACGCGGACGGCCTGCGGCGGCTGGCCGCCGAGACGGCCACGGCCGTGGTGGCCAGGGTGCTCGCGGTCCACCCGGTGGGCGCGTTCAACGTGCAGGTGATCGACCCGGCGGGCGCCGCGGCCGGCGCGCTGGAGCCGCTGCTGAGCACCGGCGCGCTGCGCGAGCCGCCGGCGGTCGGCCACGCGGGGGTGCGCACCGTCCTCGACCGGCTGACCCAGCGCGTCGACCTGATCCAGATGGCCGTGCGCAGCGGGGCGGTCGACTCGCTGCCGCCGGACCTGGATCCGGCGGAACAGCTGCTCGTCGTCCACGACTTCCCGCACGGCTTCGACGACCGGGCCATCACCCAGCTGCGCTACCTCGCCGACGAGGGCCCCTCGATAGGGGTCAACCTGATCATGGTCGCCGACCGGGACGACGCCCGGGCCTACGGTCCGGTGCTCGACCCGCTGTGGCGGGCCCTGCTGCGGATCACGCCGGTGCCGGACGACCACCTCGCCGACCCCTGGGTGGGCCACTCCTGGACCTACGAGCCGCCCCTGGCGCCGGGCAACAGCCGGGTGGTCTCGCAGGTCCTCGAGCACCTGGCCGTCGCCCGGCAGCGGTCGGCGTCCTGAGCGCGGCCGTACCGGAGACAGGTCCTCACGCCGTCGGGAGAGCCGCACCTCCTCGATGTCGAGGGCGGTCTGCACCTGGCGGAGCACGGTGTCGTCGATGCGCTGCTGGTCGCGGAGCCTGAGCACCGTGGCCCGCTTGCGCGGGCCAGCAGCGCCAGGCGCAGAAGAGCAGCAGCACCACCTCGGGCGGCAGGTGGACCTGCCGCAGCGCGGGCACGAAGCCCAGCAGGGCGCCCCGGGCGATGCCGCTGCTCAGCAGCTGACCAGGCGGGCCCCCGGATCCCGGTTTCTCAGGGCGCCATGAGCGGGTGGACGCTGCCGGCGGCGGCCAGCGCCCGGTGCAGGGCGAGCTCGGCGGTGGGCGCCTCGGTCAGCAGGAGGCCGGTGCAGCCGCGCTGGTCGTCGAGGTGGTGCACCCGGTCGCCGGGGGAGAGGGTGGGGTACCACTCGGGGTTGCCGGGGAAGGCGGACAGGGCGTCAAGGCCTGACCAGCCGGTGAGGGTGCCGGCGGTCGGCGGGTAGACGAGGACGAAGCCGCTGGCCGGGCCGGCGTCGCGGGGCGCGTCGAGCAGCCCGGGGCGCCGGCCGAGGGTGGTGTCGATCAGGGCGTCGTAGACGTTGACCCCCAGCCGGCGGCACAGCGCCTCGCCGACCAGCGCGCCGCCGATCCGCCGGTTGATCTCGACGAGTTCCGGGCCTCGCTCGGTGAGCACGAACTCGACGTGTGCGAACCCCGCCTCATGCCCGACGGCGGCCAGCAGCCGGCCGATCCACTCCTCGACGCCGGCCGCCTCGGGACCCGGCAGGGCCACCGGGAAGGAGGCGGCCTCCTCGCGGACGGCCGGTTCCGGCGAGACCAGCCGGCTGCACACGCCGAGCAGCCTGGTGCGGCCCGCCCAGCTCAGGGTCTCCGCGCTGTAGAGCGGCCCGGCCGCCAGGGGTTCGGCGAACAGGCCGCCGCGCAGCGGGGTGCCGGCGGCGGCGGTCAGGGCGGCGCGCAGCGCGGCCTCGTCGCGCACCAGCCAGACGCCGCGCGACGAGGTGCCCGCGGTGTCCTTGAGTACGGCGGGCAGCCCGATCGCGTCGAGCACGGTCGCGGCGTCGGCCGCCGGGTCCTCGCCGGTCAGGGGTCTGGCGGGCAGCCGGCTGAGGCCGCGGTCGTGCAGCAGGGCGCGCACCGCCGCCTTGTCGCGGACCAGCCGGACGGCCGCCGGCTCTGGGCCCGGCAGTCCGAGCCCGGCGGCGAGGTCGGCGGCGACCACACCGAAGGTGTCGGTGGAGTTGATCAGCCCGGCCAGGTCGGGGATCCCGGCCAGGGCGGCGGCGCTCGCGGCCGGGTCGAGGGTGTCCACGTCCACGACGTCGAAGGCTCCCCGGGCGTCGGGCGGAAGGTGCGCCAGCTCGTGCCGGTAGACGGCGCGGTCCGCGGTGAGCAGGACGAGCCGGTGCCCGGCGTCGGCGGCGGCCGCCACGATGCGGCCGAGTCCGAAGGAGAGCAGTTCGAGCGCGGCGATGGTCATGGCGCGTCCTCCAGGACGGTGACGTGGGGCGCGTGGCGGGCCTGTTCCGGAGCGTCGGCGCCGCGCCAGGCCATCACCGACCAGGGCGGCGCGAGGTCGGCGAGCCGGGTGACACGGCGCGGCCGGAGCGCACGGGCGTCCGGCATCTCGCGGTGCCGGGCGAAGGCCCGCTCCACGTAGCGGTGTCCGGTGTCGGGTCCGATCACCAGGTGGGTCCGCTCCGGGTGCTGGGTCGCCTCCCAGCCGGCGGCCAGGTAGGCGGCGCCGGTGGACAGGCCGGCGAAGACCGCGTGGTCGCGCAGCAGCCCGACGGCGCCGGCGGTGGCGTGCCGGAAGTCGATCCAGTGCAGGGTGTCGTAGAGCCGGTGGCGCACGTTGCCGAACGGGATGGCGCTGCCGATGCCGGCGATGATCGCCTCGGGGTCGCTCAGGTGGTCGCTGCCGAAGGTGACGCTGCCGAACGGCTGGAGTCCGACGAGCCGGACGTCGAGGCCGTGCCGGCGCA
Source organism: Streptomyces sp. NPDC127098 (assembly GCF_042722465.1). Taxonomy (NCBI): domain Bacteria; kingdom Bacillati; phylum Actinomycetota; class Actinomycetes; order Kitasatosporales; family Streptomycetaceae; genus Streptomyces; species Streptomyces sp. NPDC127098. The sequence goes on along the minus strand of NZ_JBHXFJ010000037.1, from coordinate 3,494 downwards.
GCGGCAGCACGAGGCCCGCGGTCGAGGCGCCGGTGCCGACCGCGCCGACCACGGTCAGCGCCTGGCCCGGCAGCGCGGCGGCCACCAGGTCGGCGAACTCCTGGTAGCCGGCGTAGTGGACGGGGTCGTGGTACTGCCGCATCCAGTGCGTGCCGGGCCGCTCGGCGAGGATCTCGTGGACCCGCCGCACTCGCCGTTCCTGGTCGAGGCGGAGGTCGTGGGAGGGCGGCATCTGGTCGACGGTGGCGCCGAGGATCTCCAACTGGACCCGCATGGTGGCGTCCACGGTGGTGGAGGCGACGATGTGGCAGTGCAGCCCGTACCGGTGGCAGGCCAGGGCGAGGGCGAGCGCGTAGATGCCGCTTGAGCTGTCGATCACGGTCCCGCCCGGGCGGATCGTGCCGCGCTCCAGCAGGGTGCGCACGGCGCCGAGCGCCGCGTAGACCTTCAGCGTCTCGAAGCGGGCCAGCAGTGTGTTGGGGGTGAGGCGGACCAGGTCGGGGGCTTTGACGGCGTCGCTGATGTGCTCGTGGACCGGGGCGCCCATGGCGGTCACCGGGCGGCGGCGCGGGTGCCGCGCACCACGAGCCGCTTCGCGTGCTGGTCGTAGGGGGAGGCGTCGAAGCCGCCGTAGCAGGCGACGTCGACGAAGCCGGCCGCCTCGAACAGCGCGCACAGTTCGGCCCCGCTGTAGAGCCAGCTGCTGATCGACGCCTCGCGCGCGGTGCCGCCCCTGACCAGCGTCCAGTCGGTGCGCAGCCGGCGCCAGCCGTCCAGGACGGTGTCGCGCTGGACGACGTAGCCGCCGTCCTCCAACTCCACCAGCTGCGGGCGGCCGATCCAGCCGGCCAGCACCTCCTTGCCGAGCACGTCCACGATGAGCTGCCCGCCGGGCACCAGCGAGTCGTGGGCGTTGCGCAGCACCCGGGCGTTGTCCGCGGGTTCCTCGAAGTAGCCGAAGGAGGTGTAGACGTTGAGCACCACGTCGAAGGATTCCGGCTCGGTGAACGTCAGCATGTCCGCGCTTATCAGGCGGGGCATGGGAACACCGGCCCGGGCACAGGCCGTTTCCGCGCGTTTCAGCATGGTCGGGCTCAGGTCGACGCCGGTCACCTCGTAACCGCAGCGCGCCAGTGGCACCAGAAACAGCCCGGGGCCGCAGCAGAGATCCAACACCCGGGATCCCCCGGGGAATTCGAACAACGGCGCGCCGGCCACCAGACGTGCGACCTCGTCGGCCCTCCGGGCCGAGAACATCGTGCTGGAGAAGTCCGACCATAAAGTCTCGTCCTCGTACCACCGCATTCGCGGGCACCTCTGTTCCGGGAGAGAGTGAAGGACTTTCATGCCGCGCGGAACGGTAGTTCACGGGCGGTGCGCTGACAAGAGAAAAGGCGTGCGAAAGGGAGAGACGGAAAGGCGGGAACTCGGGGGCCATTTCGGCCGACTACGGGGAGGGGCTGTCGAATTTCCGCCTTCCTTCGCTCGGTGCGGCTTTCTCGTGGTCACTTGTTCAGTCGGGCGCGGCGGGCGCCTGGTTCCCGGACGACCTCCCGATACATCGCAGGGCGAGCAGCCCACCGACGCCGGGGACGAGGGAGCGCCGGCGGGCCGCGGGGGAGGCGGTGGCCTGCCAGGTGACGGCGATGGTCGCGAGGTAGGCCGTGCCGTGTGTCGGGCCGGCCAGCGAGGTGACGGCCTCCGCGTGCACGGTGACGAGGTTGACCAGCAGGAGCGCGAGGGAGGCGGCCTCGACGGCGGCCGCGGCGCGCAGGGTTCGCATCGGGCTCAGACTCCGGTCGTCGATCCGGGGCGCACGATCATCAGGACCACGACGATCGCCCACAGCAGGTTGAAGGTCCCGGTGAGCATGGCGAGCCGGGCCGCGGCGCCCGGGACGACCTCGCCGGCGGGTGCCGCGAGCACGCGCGCCTGGCCTGGCAGGATCGCCGTCGCGAGGAGGGCCGCGGCGATCGCGGTCAGCACGATCGACGCGATCAGCCAGGCGTCGGTCAGCACGCCCAACTGGGCGCCGGTGGCGAGCCCGAAGACCGGGACGAGGATGCCGAAGACCGCGTAGCCGCGGCATATCCGGTGCAGGAGCGCGGCGCCCGCGCCCGGCTCCGGCTCCGGCTCCCGGGCGTAGCGCGGAAAGATCGAGGCGGCCACGGCGACCGGGCCGATGGCCAGGATCGCCGCGAGGACGTGGACGGACAACAGCAGCTTGGCCATCGGGTGGCTCCCCCAAGCACGAGAACTGGACGTATATGTTGGCTGGCAATGCATAGTACGCCAAGTCATTCGCAGTGCGGCCCGGCCACCCCCTCTCCGGGGTTCCTCGGGGGACAAGTACCGGGAAGAGCCGGGGGTTTGCCGGATCGCGGCCCGCCGCTGGACCGGCCGATCCTGGGACGGGGCTCCGGAGCGTCCGGGGCGAGGGGAGGGACCCGATGGCCGCGCACCCGCGCGCCTGGACACCGGCCGGCCGCGCCGCCGGCGGGTACGTCGACCTGTTCGCGCTCGCCGGGATCGCCACCGTCCTCGGCACCCGCGCGTTCCTGGCCCAGGCCGGCTACCCCAAGCTGGGCGGGGGCGGCGGCAGCCTGCACATCGCCCACATGCTGTGGGGCGGGCTGCTGATGGCTAGCGCGGTCCTGCTCATGGTCTGCTTCCTCGGGCACGCCGTCCGGCGCGCCGGGGCGCTCGTGGGCGGCGTCGGCTTCGGCCTCTTCATCGACGAGATCGGCAAGCAGGTCACGGACGAACCCGGCTACTTCTACCAACCGGCCGCCGGCCTCATCTACGCCAGCTTCGCCCTGCTCCTGCTCCTCGCCCGCCTGGTGCGCCGCCGGACGGCCGACCCGGCCCGGCTCACCGCCGAGCGGCGCACCGCGCACGCCGCCGACCTGGCACTCGCCGGCGTCACGCGCGGCCTCACCGCCGAGCAGCGGCGATCCGCGCTCGCCCTGGTCGCGGACTCGGAGCGGGACATCGACACGGCCCTCGCCCGGCTGCTCGCCACGGTGCCGGAGCGCGCCCCCGCCAAGCGCCACCCGGCCCGGGCGGCGGGCGCCGTCCGGGCCCTGCGGCGGCTGGCCGGCACGCGTCTCGCCGCCACGCTCGCCATCGTCTGTGTCGTCACCGAGGCGCTGCTGCTGACCTGTTGGACCCTCGCCGACCTCGCCGGCGGCCGGCTGTCCGGCGACCCACAGGTGGGCGCCAGCGTCGGCATCCTGCTCAGCGCCGCCGTCTCGGCCGCCCTCTGCCTGGCCGGGCTGCTGCGCCTGCGCCAGGACCGGGCGGGCGCGCTGCGGCTGTTCTGGCTGGCCCTGCTCGTCGACGTGCTGGTGGGCCAGGTCTTCAAGTTCACCGTCAACCAGTTCGCGGCCGTCAGCGAACTCGCCTTCGACCTCGGGGCGTTGTGGGTGCTGACCCTCGCCCTGCCGGCGCGGCGCGAGGCGTCGGGGGGGGGCGCCCGCCGCAACGCCCCCCCC
>NZ_JBHXFJ010000036.1:0-80089 GCF_042722465.1 Streptomyces sp. NPDC127098 | reverse complement strand
CAGGATCGTCCGCACCCACCGCATGCCGGTGAACGCCCTGCGCATCAGCATGGCCAGCGCCAGGCCGAGCACCGTCTCCAGCAGCACCGCGCCGATCGTGAAGACGACGGTGCGCCGCACGGCCGGCCAGAAGCGGCGGGTGTCGCCGAGCGCGTCTGCGAAGTTCTGGAAACCGACATAGCCCCGGTCGGCGTTGACGGCGCCGAAGGCGTCGCTGAAGGCCAGGTTGATCGTGAACAGCAGCGGAAAGACGATCATGGCGCCGACGAAGAGCAGGGCGGGCGCCAGCATCATCCACTTCAGCCGGCGGTTGGCCTGCTCGAAGGTGCCCGGCGGGCGCCGGGCGGCCGGTCCCGGCGGCGTGGCCGGGGCGGCCCGGGTCAGCTCGGTGGTGGCCATCAGATCCCCCGGTGGCGGTTGTCGCGGACGAGGAAGTCGGCGAACTCGGCGTGGGCGTCCCTGGCGGCGGCCGGCACGTCGTCGCCGAGCACGGCGGCGACCAGTGGCTGGCCGACGATGTCGCGGGCGCGGCCGACCTGGAGCACCTCGGGCCGGTCGTGGTCGACGCCGCGCTCCCCGCCGAGCCGCATGGACTCGGCGAGGTCCGGCGGGAAGGCGGCGAGGGTGGCGTCGTCGGCCCAGGCGGACTCGCGGGCGCCGGGGATGCCGGCGGCCTGGATCCTGGCGACCATCTCGGGGCTGGTGGCCCAGCGGACGAACTCCCAGGCGTCGTCGCGCAGCAGCGAGAAGGCGTTGATGGACAGGGACCAGGAGGGGATGTTGTAGCCGAGGGCGCCGGCCGGGCCGGCCGGGAAGGGCGCGAAGCCGATGGTGTCCTGGACGGTGGAGATCGTGGGGTCGAGGAAGTTGGTGTAGATCGCGTCGGCGTCGGCGTAGAAGGCGGCCTTGCCCTGGGCGAAGACGGGCATGGCCTGCTCCAGGGTCATGTTGGTGACGCCGGGCGGCCCGGTGCGGCGCAGCAGCGTGCCGTAGTACTCGTAGGCGGCGATGGCCTCGCGGGTGGCGATGGTGGAGCCGCCGTCGCGGGTGAAGTCACCGCCGAAGGAGTAGAGGAAGCTCGACCACTGGCTGACGGCGCCGTTGCGCTGGCCGCGGCCGACGTACCCGAAGAAGTCGTTGCCCCGGTCGGCCAGCTCCAGCGACATGGCCATCAGCTCGTCCAGGGTGGCGGGCGGCCCGCCGAGGTCGGCGACGAGGTCCCTGCGGTAGTAGAGCGCGGGCCGCTCGGTGACCACGGGCACGCTCACCACCCGGTCGTCGACGGTGCAGCGCTGGCGCGGTGCCGCCTGGAAGTCGGCCCAGTCGAAGTCCGGGTCACCGGTGACCAGGTCGGTGAGGTCGGCGACCCACTCGTTGTGCGCGAAGAGCAGCAGGTCCTGGAGCGGCCGCAGCATCATCACGTCGATGTCGGTGGCGGACGCGTTGAGTTTGACGTTGTAGCTGTTGCCGAGCTGGTCCGCGGTGAGGATCGACATGACGACCCGGCGGCCGATGCGCTCCTCGATCTCGCCGAAGTGCTCCCTGATCGCCTCGGCCCAGACGTGGTTGTTCGCGGTGATCCGCAGCGGCGCGTCCGGGGACGCGGCGTCGGGGCGCCCGGCGCAGGCGCCGAGCGTAAGACCGCCGGCGGCCGCCGCGGCCAGCCTGCCGAGGGCACGCCGGCTCAGGTGCCGGCTGCTGGTGGACATCGTCGTCCTCGACCTCTCTGCCGTCCGCCGCCCGGGTGACGCCACGTGTCCGTGCCAGCCGGCGCGGCGGGGATTCCGGCCGGCCCGCGCGAAGACGACTGCCCAGCTCAGGCCGCACCATGCGGACATCTTGTCATGTCACGGAGGTCAGGCAGTATGATCGCTCTCCGTGACGGTCCGGTGGTCCCGCAGCCGGGCCACGTCGGCCAGCACCCGGTCCCGGATGTGGCAGACGAGCCTGGCGAGGTCCGCGCAGTAGACCGACGGGTTGCGGAAGCCGGCGTCGGCCCGGTAGCGGGTGCTGTACTCGCCCGCCCCGCAGATGTCCCGGACGGCGCAGCCGGCGCAGGTCGGCGAGAGGCCGGCCGCGCCGCGCTGCCGGGCGACCACGCCGGGCAGCAGCCGGGCCTCGTCGAAGGAGTCGCGGAACACGTCGAGGCCGGTGTGCGGGGCACCCTCGTAGGCGGACTTGAGCGCGTCGCCGAGCTCGATGCTCCCGTCGCTCTCGATCACCAGCAGCTGGAACGGCAGCAGCCCGACCGCCTCGCTGCGGCTCCGGCCGCCGAGGCTCATGGCCATGATGTTCTCGAAGAGCCGGACCCCGGCCGGCACCGGGACGGTGCCGTACCAGCGGTCGAAGATCGGGATCAGCCAGTCCGCGTAGGCGGTGCCACCCTCCCCCGCCGTCCAACCGGGCGGCGGGGACGACCAGTTGCCGAGCGGCAGCAGGAAGTCGACGGCCGGCGCGCCGGTGGCGAGCAGCGCCTCGTAGGTGGTCAGCGGGTCGTTGTCCAGGTCGACGGTGCACAGCACCATCTCGAAGAGGTGCCGGTAGTCGGGTCGGTTCAGCGCCTCGACGCCGCGCATCACCAGGTCGTGACTGCCCCGCCCGTTCGCGTACCTGCGGTGGCGGTCCTGGGCCTCCCGGTCGCCGTCGAGGCTGACGGTGACGCCGATCTCGTGCTCGCGCAGCGTCTCCAGCATCCGGTCGTCGTCGAGGAGGATGCCGTTGGTGGTGGTGACCAGCTTCAGCGGGAGGCCGGGTGGCATGGCGGCCCGGAGGGCGCGGGCGGCGTAGGCGAACTGGTCGGCGCCAGCCAGCAGGGCCTCGCCGCCGTGCATCCGGACGGAAGCGCCGCCGACCTCGGCGGCGTGGGCGCTCAGGTGCTCCCCGATCCGGTGGGCGACCTGGTCGATGGTCCGCCGGGACATGGCGACCGGCTTGTCGCGCCAGCTCTGGTCGGCCATCTCGTACATGTAGCAGTAGTCGCAGGCCAGGTTGCACCGGCCGTGGAACTTGAGGGCGAACTCCACGAAGGGCAGAGGGCGCCAGGAGGGATCCGCGAGCGCCTGCTCCGTCACGTCCGGGGTGGGCCACTCGCCGGCCCGTTCGTTCACCCGAACGACCGGCAGCCGGGTCCTCGCTCGTGTCTCCTCCACGCCTGCCACCTCTGCCCCTCGTGTCGTGGTGCCCGCCTCAGCGGTTCGTCATCCGTCGATCAGCGGTCGGTCAGCGGTATCGGTCAACGGTTGAAGGTGCCGAGCGTGCCGGCGGTGTCGTCTTCGGTGGCCACCCGGCCGAGGACGGCGCCGAGCGCACTGTCCTGCTGGGCGACCGTGGCGGCCTCGGCCACCTCGGCGGTCGTCGGCTCGGCGGCGCTGGCGGCGCCGGCCGTGCCGACGGTGACGGCCGAGGCCGCGGCGACCGCGGCGGCCGCCAGGGCGACCTTGCGCACGAGGTCCGCTTCGCGTTCGGGCATGGGTGTTCCTTCCACTCGGTGGTGCGCGGACGGGCCCGGCGGGTCCCCGTACCGGCCGTCGCACGGGGTTCGCTTCGCCGAACTGCCGCGCAGCGTACAGAAGTTCGATCAAAGGTGACAGGGCGATGTCGTAACGGGCGTGTGTCGGGGCGGGGCGCCGAGTGGGGCGAGTACGCGCCATCGCCGGCGATTCCCATTGACGCCGGGTCAGGGCGGGGGTCATGATCGGCGCCAGCGATCGGTACGCGGGGGCGGGGAACCATCGTCTATTCGGGCCCGGTCGCCCGTGGGCCCTGTGAGAGGATCCCGGCTCGTGCGTCTTCCCAAGGCACCGGACTTCCGTCGCCCGCCCGTCCCGCGCTCCCGGATCCTGCTCGGTGCCTCGCTGGCCGGGGTGCTCACCCTCGGCACCGGGGCGATCGTGGTGACCGTCGGCGCCGTGGGCCCAGGCGAACAGGACGCTCCCGGGGCCTCGCCGCTGGCCGACTCCTCCCCGCTGGCGCCCGCCCCCGACGAGTCGATGAACGCGCCGGCCCCCGACGAGGACATGGTGCCCCCCTCTCCCAGCCCCTCGGATGAGGGCGAATCGGAGGACGGCGAGGACCAGCGGGACGAGGCCGACCCGGACTCCGGCGCGGGCGGCGGCGACGAGCGTCGGGCACCGGTCTCGGGCGAGTTCTTCGCCGACCCGACCGCCCAGGTCAGGCAGTGGATCGCCGACAACGAGGACGACGGCAGACGGCAACTGATCGCCGAGCGGATCGCGAGCCGGCCGCAGGGCGTCTGGGTCACCGACGCCGAGTCGGCCACCGCCAAGGTCCGCGACACCACCGCCGCCGCCGAGGCCGCGGGCGAGGTGCCCGTCCTGGTCAGCTACCTCCTGCCGGGCCGGGACTGCGGCGGCGCCTCCTCGGGCGGCGCCCCCGACCTCGAAAGCTACGACGCCTGGATGGCGGACTTCGCCTCGGGCCTCGGCAACGGCCCGGTGGTCGTCGTCCTCGAACCCGACTCCGTCGCGCTCTCCGACTGCCTCTCCGAGGCCCAGCGCGACGCCCGCTTCGCGGCGCTCGACCGCGCCGCCGAAACGATCCACCAGGCCAATCCGCAGGCCAGGGTCTACTTCGACGGCGGCCACTCCAACTGGCACTCCCCCGCCGACATGGCCTCCTGGCTGGCCGCCGCCGGCGTGCTCGAGAACGGCGACGGCATAGCCACGAACATAGCCAACTTCCGTGCCACCGGCCTTGAGGTCGACTACGCGAAGGCGGTGCTTGCCGAGCTCGGCGACCCGGGCCTCGGCGCGGTCATCGACACCAGCCGCAACGGCAACGGCCCGCTCGGCGACGAGTGGTGCGACCCGGGCGGCCGGCGCGTCGGACAGGCCCCGACCACGGAAACGGGCGACTCGGCCATAGACGCCTATCTGTGGATCAAGCCCCCCGGCGAGGCCGACGGCTGCGCCGGGACGGCCGGCACCTTCTCACCCGATCTCGCCTTCGAACTGGCCGGCGGCAACTGACGGTCCCTCTTTCCAAGCCCGAAAGTTCCCGGAGTCTACGCCCGTTGCCCCAGGTCAGAACGGTGACCACCGGTATGGACCACAGAGAGATATCGAACCCCCTTTACCTGTCCGGGGTTTGTATGCGTCACTGATGACGCGCTCACGCCAACACAGGGAGCGCACACCCCCCACGAACCCCCACACAGAACGCTCAACGGCGCCGCCGACCAGCCCTTGTCCACCGGGCGGACCGTTTCTCCACGCTGTGGCACATGCCCCCACACATCTCACGACGTGCCAGGAGGTAGGCAACAATGAAGTCCCGCAGTTCCCGGTCCCGCAGACCCCGTCTGGGGCGGCTGACCCTCGGCGGCGTGCTCGCCGCCACTCTCGCCCTGCTGATCGCGCCGACCGGCACCGCCGCCGCGGCCGACGAGCCCGTCGGCGAGCCCAGCACCCTGGAGGTCGGCGAACTCCAGCCGGGCCAGGCGTTCATGGGCGCCGGCGAGCTCGCGCACGAGGGCGGCGCCATCGCCGAGGACTCGCAGATCATCACCCCGCTCGCCCCGACCGACGGTGTCCAGGGCATCGACGTCTCCCGGTGGCAGGGCTCCATCAACTGGACCTCGGTGCGCAACGCCGGCATCCAGTTCGCCTGGATGAAGGCGACCGAGGGCACCACCTACCGGGACCCGAACTTCAACACCAACTACCCCAACGCCTACTACGCGGGGGTGATCCGCGGCGCCTACCACTTCGCGCTGCCGAACTCCTCCAGCGGGGCCACCCAGGCGAACTTCTTCGCCTCCAACGGCGGCGCCTGGTCCGCCGACAACCTGACCCTGCCGGGCGTCCTGGACATCGAGTCCAACCCCTACGGCTCCCAGTGCTACGGCCTGTCCACCTCCCAGATGCGGAGCTGGATCCAGGACTTCTACAACACCTACAAGTCGCGCACCGGCCGCGACATCGTGATCTACACCTCGCCCAGCTGGTGGAACACCTGCACCGGCAGCTGGAGCGGCATGGCCAGCCAGAGCCCCCTGTGGGTCGCCCACTGGACCACGGCCAACAGCCCGACCCTGCCCGGCGGCTTCTCCGTCCACACCGTCTGGCAGTACACCAGCACCGGCTCCGTGAGCGGCATCTCGGGCAACGTCGACCGCAACCAGTTCAACGGTTCGCGTGACCGACTGCTCGCCCTGGCGAACAACACGTAGACCTCACCGAGGAGGGGCCGGCCACCACCGGCCCCTCTTCCGTTTCCCCCACGTCCCCGCTCGAAGGAGTCATCGTGTCCGGTGCCGCCCACCCCACCCGGCGTCGCGTCCTCCTCGCCGGCACGGCCGGCCTCGTCGCCGGCGCCGCGACCGCCTCCATGGCCGGCGCGGCCCACGCCGCCACCCCCGCCGCCACCCGCGCGGCGGCCGTCGAACCCGACATCGACAGCTGCGCGACCTGGGGCGCGCGCCCGGCCCGCGGCAGCATCAACGTGCTGACCAACCGGCCGACCAGGATCATCGTGCACCACACGGTCAGCGACAACACGAACGACTTCTCCCGCACCCAGGCCCACGAGCACGCCCACTGGGTGCAGGACCTCCACATGGACGACAACGGCTGGGTCGACACCGGCTACCACTTCCTGGTCAGCCGCGGCGGCTGGATCACCGAGGGCCGCCACGAGAGCCTGCGCACCCTCACGGCCGGCAGCGGCCTGGTCCTCGGCGCCCACACCTCGGGCCAGAACTACAACGCCATCGGCATCGCCAACGAGGGCGCCTACCACGACGGCGCGACACCGCCGGCGGCCCAGTGGGAGGTCCTGGTCACGCTGTGCGCCTACGTCTGCCAGCAGTACGGCATCGCGCCGACGCAGCTCTACGGCCACATGGACTTCAACTCCACCCAGTGCCCGGGAATCTTCCACGACATGCTGCCGCAGCTGCGCAGCGAGGTCGCCGACGCGCTGAGCTAGACGCGCTCCGCGGGCGCGCTCCGCTAACGAAGCCGCTCCAGGAAAGCGGCCCACTGCCGGCACTCGAACCGCAACCGAGGCCCTGCGGGCCGCTTGGAGTCACGCACGTGCACGCGGGTGGGAACGGAGGCCACCTCGACACAGTCGCCGCCGTCGGATCCGCTGTAGCTGCTCTTGAACCAGGCAAGTTGCTCGTTGGTCATAGCTCTCCCGCCAGACGTTCGATGAGTCTCGCCGACTCCTCGGCGTTCAGGGCCTGCGAGCGCAGCTTGCCATACCTGAGGTCAAAGGCACTGACATCCTCGGGATCCGTGACCATCGTTCCGATGCCTTGCGACTCGAAGTACCCGATCCGCCGGTGCTTGGTGGTCACGACCAGGACCATCGGGCCGTTGAGACCTGGGTGAAACCCGATCCCCTCCGGCATGACCTGCACGTCCACGTTTCGCAATCCGCCGGCCTCCAGCAGCCGTTCGAGCTGAGCCCGCATCACACGAGTGCCGCCCACGGGGTTTCGCAGCACGGACTCGCCGATGATGAAGGCCAACTCGACCATGGGGATCTTGATCAGCAGTTTCTATCGGTCCATGCGTGCGTCAAGGAGTTGCTGCACCGCCTCGTCGGCGAGTGGCGGGCGACGCCCCAGAAGCACCGTCCGCGCGTACTCCTCGGTCTGTAGCAACCCCGGGATCAGCAGCGGGTCGTAGGAGAAGCGGCACACGGCCTCGGTTTCGTGCGACGCGAAGTTCTGGAAGAACCTGGGGAGTCGGGCCAGGTCCACGTCGTCCTGGAGTGCCTTCAGGACTCCGCCGGCCTTCAGTACCCGCTCCGCCGCGTCGGTGAAGGACTCCTTCGCCGGCCGGCGGCCCTGCTCGATGGATGCCACCTGCTCCAGCGAGTACCCGACCTTCTCCGCCAGTTGCTGCTGGTTCAGCCTCGCCCGCTCGCGGAAGAGCTTCGTCAGCTTTCCGTACCCGACCCAGATGGCCGGGCGCTCGTCGTCGGCGTTCCGTGTCTTCGGGCGGTGGTTGTTCGCCATGCACGTCAGTCCCCGGTGTCTCGACGTACGCTGGCATATCAACGCCACCCGCACGAACGCGGTCACAGGCGCCAACCCGTACAGAATCACCCGCAACCCGTACACAAGGAACCGCGCCCGACCAGCGACCTGGCGGGGCCTTCCCGCGCGACAGAACGATCGCGCCATGAGTGCAGCGTTCAGGGTCCAGCTCAGTTCGTCACGTCGCGGCGCGCACCTCGCGCGGCAGTTGGCCGTCGGGCGGCTCGCCCGCCACGGCATCGCGCGTACGACGCCGACGTCGTTCACCATCGGTGCGATCACCGCCGAGCTCGCCGCGAACGCGGTGACGCACGGCCGGCTGCCCGGGCGGGACTTCGTGCTCACGCTGGTGGTCGACGCCTTCGCGGACCGCTGGGGGTGTGTGGTGCGGAGCGCCGACGCCAAGTACGTCTGGGCTGAGGTGAACTTGTGACAGACCTGCCATGAAACTGCGGAAGATCACCCGTTAACTTGGTCGATCGCTAGTGGGGATCACGCGCACGGGGGTGTTCGCGATGGGGCGGTCGTCTGACTGGAGTCCGGTCGACATGGACTCGGACCCGACACCGGGGAACCCGGACGAAGTCCGCACGCTGGCTGACCAGTTACAGACCTTCGCGAACGACGTCGGCGAGGCGTTGGGCCGGGTGCGTGGCATGTCCGAGGACCGGGCGGTGATGGACTGGGCCGGCCTGTCGGCCGAGGCCTTCCGGTCGGAGTTCGACGGCGTGCCGGGCAACCTGCAGAAGCTTCAGACCTCGTACGACATGGCCGCCCAGGCTCTGCAGACGTACTGGCCGAAGCTGGAGAACGCGCAGGGCATGGCGGACCGGGCGTTGGACCGGGCGATCGCCGCCCAGGCCGACCTCGCCAGCGCGCAGGCCGCGTTGTCCGACGCGCAGGACTGGGTTTCCCGTGCCGGCGACGAGGCCGACCGGCTGGAGCGCGAGGGCGAGCGCGACGACGTCGAGCCGCCCTCCGAGGCGGAGGTGCGGGCCGCCACCCGGGACGCGAACGCCGCTGGCCAGGCCGCGAGTTCGGCCCAGTCGCGGGTCGACTCCGCCGAGGAGGCGCTGTCCGCCGCGCGTGAACTCGCCCAACAGGCGAAGACGATACGCGAGGACGCCGCACGCGTCTGCGCCGACGAGATCGACGCCGCCTCGGACGCCGGTATCCAGAACCGGCGGTGGTGGGAGGACGCGATCCACTGGGTGTCGGAGAACTGGGACACCATCGTCGAGATCTGCAAGGTCGTCGTCGCGGTCCTCGGCATCGTCGTCATGATCATCGGCGGCCCCCTCGCCTGGGTGGTGCTGGCGGCGGCGCTCGTGGTGCTGGCCGACACCCTCTACGACTACGCCAACGGCCGGGCGTCACTCTGGGACGTCGCCTTCGCCGCCCTCGACTGCATCCCCGGCATGAAGGGCCTCACCACCCTCGGCGGCCTCGCCCGCGGCGCACGCTCCCTCGCCACCACCGGCCTACGCGGCCTGGCGGCCGGCGCACGCGGGCTCGGCCAGGGCATCCGCGGGATGGGGCGCGCCATGCGAGGTCTCGTGACCCGGGGCGACCCGATCGACATGGCCACCGGCGAGATGGTGCTCTCGGCCACGGACGTCCAACTCCCCGGCGTGCTACCGCTGGTGTTGGAACGACACCACCGCACCACCGTGCGCGCCGGGCGGCTCTTCGGTCACGCCTGGGCGTCCACCCTCGACCAGCGTCTCGTCCTGCGCGAGGCGGGCGTCGACTTCTGCGCTGAGGACGGCATGGTCCTCGCCTATCCACGGCCACTCGCCGATGTCCCGGTGCTGCCCGTCGAAGGGCCGCGCTGGACGCTGAGTTGGGAGGGAGAGCCGGGGACGCCGCTCACGCTGCACCAGCCGGAAACCGGCCGCACCCTCCACTTCGCGCCCGTGCCCGGTCGCCGTGGCGGCGAGCTGCCGCTGATCGCCATCACCGACCGCAACGCGAACCGCGTCGACATCCGCTACGACGCGGCCGGCGACCCGGCCGAGGTCGTCCACTCCGGTGGCTACCACATCGGCGTCACCACGGAGCACGGCCGCGTCACCGAACTCCACCTGCTCAGCGACGCCGAACGGCCGCTCCTGGTCAGCTACGGCTACGACGACGCCGGGCTGCTCGCCGAGATCCGGAACTCGTCCGGGCAGCCGCTGAAGCTGTACTACGACGACCACTCCCGCCTCCGCCGGTGGGAGGACCGCAACGGCTACTGGTACGCGTACGAGTACGACGACGAGGGCCGCTGCGTCTTCACCACCGGCACCGACCACGTCCTCGAGTACCACTACCGCTACGACCCCGAGAACCACCGCACCTCCGCCGTCAACTCCCTCGGTCAGGAGGCGGTCTACCACTTCAACGACTGTTTCCAACTGGTCGCCGAGACGGACCCCCTCGGTCAGGTCTCCACCCGCGAGTGGGACCGCTACGACCGGCTCCTGTCGTTCACCGACCCGCTGGGACACACCACCCGTTACGCCTACGACGACCACGGGCACGTCACCGCCGTCACCCGACCCGATGGTCTGGAGATCCGGGCCGAGTACAACGAGCTCGGGCTGACCTCGCAGGTCGTCCAGGCAGACGGTTCCGTGTGGTCCTACGCCTACGACGGCGCCGGCAACCGCACCGCGATCCAGGATCCGGCGGGCGGCACCACACGCCTCGCCTACGACCGGCGCGGCGCGCTGATCGCCGCCATCGACGCGGCCGGCAACGAGACGCGCGTCCTGTGCGACGCGGCGGGCATGCCCGTGGCGTTCGTCAACCCGCTCGGCGAGACCACCGAGTACCGCCGCGACGCGTTCGGCAGGACCGTCGAGGTCGTCGACGCGCGGGGCGTAGTCCGGCGCGCGGAGTACACCGTGGAGGGCCACACGCTCAGCCAGACCGATGGGCTCGGCGGCGTGCGGCGGTGGACGTACGACGCCGAGGGCAACTGCCTGAGCCACACCGACGAGAACGGCGTCACCACCCGCTACGAGTACGGCCCGTTCGACCTGCCCATCGCCCAGACCGGCCCGGACGGCGTGCGGTACACGCTGACGCGCGACACCGAGCTCAACCTCAGGCGGGTGACCGACCCCACCGGCCGCACCTGGGAGTACACGCGCGACGCCGCCGGACGGCTCACCGCCGAGAAGGACTTCGACGGCCGCACCATCACCTACCGTCTCGACGCCGCCGGCCGGCTCGTCGGACGCACCAACGCCGCCGGCCAGACGGTCGACTACACGCTCGACGCGCTCGGCCAACCCGTCACCCTCGACGCCGACGGCGCCATCACCGACGTCACCTACGACGCGCTGGGCCGGCTGCTCACCGCCACCAGCCCGGAGGCCGAGCTCGTCGTGCGGCGCGACGTCATCGGGCGCCTCACATCCGAGACGGTCAACGGCCGCACCATCGCCTACGCCTACGACGCCCTCGGCCGTCCCGTCTCCCGCACCACCCCGTCCGGGCACACCAGCGACTGGTCCTACGACGAGGCGGGCCGCCTCCGTTCGCTGCTCTCGGCCGGACACGCCCTGACGTTCGAGCACGACGCGGCGGGGCACGTGACGCGGCGCGCCTACTCGTCGGGGCTGGCCGTGGAAGACGCCTGGGACGCGGCCGGACGAGTGACCTCGCGGACCCTCACGAGCCGGGCAGCCGGTGTCCTGGCGCGGCAGACCTACGCCTACCGTGCCGACCACGTCCTCACGAGCGTCGACGACACCCGGTTGGCACTCGACGGGTCCGGCCGGATCACCGGTCTCGCCGAGGCGGGCGACGCGCCGGGCGCCTGGCGGGAGAGCTACGCCTACGACCCGCTGGGCAACCTGGTCGCGGCTGACTGGCCGGAGGCCGGCGAGGCAGGCGGCGAGCGTGCCGTCGCGGGAGGCCTCGTCACCCGGGCCGGGCGCGTCCGCTACGAGTACGACGCGGTCGGCCGGATGGTGCTGCGGCAGAAGACCCGCCTTTCGAAGAAGCCCGACACCTGGCGCTACGAGTGGGACGCCCAGGACCGGCTCGTCGCCCTCACCACGCCGGACGGGACGCGGTGGCGCTACCTCTACGACCCGTTCGGTCGCCGCATCGCCAAGCAGCGGCTCGCCGCCGACGGCTCGGTGGCCGAGGAGACGACCTTCACCTGGTCGGGCACGACCCTTGTCGAGCAGTCGGGCCCCGACGCCACGCTCAGCTGGGAGTACGACGGCCGCATCCCGCTGGCCCAGGTGGAGCAGGGCGAGATCGACCGGCGGTTCTACGCCATCGTCACGGACCTCGTGGGCACCCCGACACGCCTGGTCGACGAGGCGGGCGGGACCGCCTGGCAGGCCAGCCGAACCGTGCACGGCATCACCACGACGGCCGGCCCCGGCGGCACCGCCGAGACACCGCTGCGCTTCCCCGGCCAGTACCACGACGCCGAGTCCGGCCTGCACTACAACTACCAGCGCTACTACGATCCCGAGCTGGCCCGCTACCTCACGCTCGACCCTCTCGGCCTGGGGCCGGCGCCCAATGCGGCCGGCTATGCGCCCAACCCGCTGTGCGACACGGACCCGCTGGGCCTCGCCGCGCACGACGAGATGATGGTCCTGTACCACGGCGCGCAGGACCTGCGGGGCACGACGTTCCAACTCGGCGCCCCGACCGGCGTGGCCGTTCGCGGCTCGACCCCGGAGGCCGGCCTCTACCTGACCGACGACCTCACCCGCGCCATCCAGCAGTACGCCGGTCAGGGCGGGCAGGTGGTGCGCGTCGAGGTGCCGAGGGAGTTCGCCGACCGTATCCGGCAGATGGGCGGTCCGCCCGGAAACCAGCAGCCGGAGTGGTTCGTCAACAACGCCGACGACCTCGCCGTGGTCAACGATGGGATCATCGGGATCAGAGGGTCCATGGACGCGTTCATGAACTGGATGAACAGAGGTCCTGGCCAAGCACCGGAGAGTATGTAAGTGACACAGCCCAACGCATCGGTACCGGAGTCCTCACTGGCCCGCGAGATCTTCGGCCCGCTCGGCGGCATCGTCGCCGTCGGCGCGGCGGCCGGCGAAACGGTCGTGCCGGTCGGCGACTTCGCCGCCGCCCACCGCGCGGAACTCGACCGACTGCTGAGCCTGGTCCAGGAGGTCGGTGGCTTCGGCGACGAGACGATGACCATCGTCGACGAGTTGGGCTGGCACAAGACCCATGACGCCATCCCGTTCCTGGCCATGTGGTCGGGCCTCATCGAGCCCTATCCCTTCGACGCCGACGACCCGGCCGTGATCCGACGCATGGTGACGATGGGCGCGGATCTCCAGACGGTCGCCTTCCTGCACGCGCTGATCGCCGCGGCGACGACCAGGCCCCACGCGGACCTCGCCCGCCCCAGCGCGGTGATCGCCGAGGCGCTCCGCTTGTGCTGCGCTCTGCTCGGTGACGTCACCTCCCCGGCGGTGGTCTTCCGCGCCTGGCGGGTGGCCCGCTTGGCGCCCGTCCTCCAACCTGACCCGAACGTTCCGGAGGACGCGAGGGCCCGCTGGCGGGAGTACGCGCACCGGCTGGAGGCGCTTCTCCTGAACGACTTGTGACAGGTCCGGCATGGAATCACGGGGAGTCGTTCCCTAGCGTGGCCTGATCACGGGTGCGATCAGCATGGTTTCACGGGGGTGTTGGGGATGGGGCGGCCGTCTGACTGGTCTCCGGTCGACATGGACTCGGACCCGACGCCGGGCAACCCGGAGGAAGTCCGCACGCTGGCCGACTCGCTCCAGACCTTCGCGGACGACGTGGGCGAGGCGCTCGGCCGCGTCCGCGGAATGGCCGAGGACCGGGCGGTGATGGACTGGGCAGGTCTGTCGGCCGAGGCGTTCCGCAGTGAGTTCGATGGCGTGCCGGGCAACCTGGAGAAGCTCCAGACGTCGTATGACATGGCGGCGCAGGCGTTGCAGACGTACTGGCCGAAGCTGGAGACGGCGCAGGGCATGGCGGATCGCGCGTTGGACCGGGCGATCGCGGCCCAGGCCGACCTGTCCACCGCCCAGGCCGCGCTCACCGATGCCCAGGACTGGGTCTCCCGGGCAGGTGCCGAAGCGGAACGCTTGGAAGAACAAAGCGACCGCGAAAACATAGAGCCTCCCTCCGAGGCGGAGGTCCGCGCCGCCACCCGCGACGCTACCGCCGCCAACGAGGCCGCGAGTTCGGCCCAGTCACGGGTCGACTCCGCCGAGGAGGCGCTGTCCGCCGCGCGTCAACTCGCCTTGGACGCCAAGGAGATGCGGGAGGACGCGGCGCGCGTCTGCGCGGACGAGATCGACGAGGCGTCCGACGCCGGTATCCAGAACCGCCGCTGGTGGGAGGACGCGATCCACTGGGTGTCGGAGAACTGGGACACCATCGTCGAGATCTGCAAGGTCGTCGTCGCCGTCCTCGGCATCGTCGTCCTGATCATCGGCGGCCCCCTCGCCTGGGTCGTCCTCGCCGCCGCCCTCGTCGTCCTCGCCGACACCCTCTACGACTACGCCAACGGCCGCGCCTCCCTCTGGGACGTCGCCTTCGCCGCCCTCGACTGCATCCCCGGCATGAAAGGCCTCACCACCCTCGGCGGACTGGCCGTCGGCGTACGGGCGTTGGCACGCGGTGGGCTGCGCGGCATGGCCACCGGGGTGCGTGGTCTGGCGTCGCGTGGCCGGACGATGATCGCGGACGGGATGCAGTCGGCCTACGCCCGCGCCCGCACCATGATCCGCAGCGGCGGGACCGACCCCGTCGACCTGGCCACCGGCCACATGTTCCTGACGGCCACGGACGTCAACCTCCCGGGCACCCTGCCGTTCGCGTTCACCCGCCGGGTCCAGTCCGGGTACTTCGCGGGTCGGTGGTTCGGCCCGTCCTGGTCCTCCTCGCTCGACCAACGTCTCGAAGTCGACGAGCAAGGCGTGGTGTTCCTCGCCGAGGACGGCATGATCCTCGCCTATCCCCACCCGAAGGCGCCGGGCATGGCCGCCCTGCCTGAAACGGGACCCCGCCGACCCCTCACCCGCCACGACGACGGCGGCTACGCGCTGACCGACCCCATCACCGGCCAGACCCGCCACTTCCGTAGCCCGGACAAGGACGGCGACTGCCGCCTCCTCGGCATATCGGACCGCAACGGCAACCGCGTCGACATCGACTACGACTCCCAGGGCGCGCCCACCGCCATCCGCCACTCCGGCGGCTACCACCTCACCCTCACCACCGAGCACGGACGCGTCACCAGCCTCGCCCTCGGCCAGACCGTCATCCGCCGCTACGCCTACACCGACGGCAACCTCACCGCCGTCCTCAACCCCGCAGGCCAGCCGCTCCGGTTCACCTACGACCACCGCCTGCGCGTCACCTCCTGGACCGACACCAACGACCGCAGCTACGCCTACACCTACGACGACCGAGACCGCTGCGTCGCCGAGGGCGGCGAGGCCGGCCACCTCGCTCTCACCCTCAGCTACGACGGCACCCACCCCGACTCACCGGACGCCCGCGTCACCACCCTCACCACCGCCGCCGGCGCCACCAGCCACTACGTCATCGACGCACGCCACGGCATCGTCGCCGAGATCGACCCCCTCGGCAACGTCACCCGCACCGAGTACGACGAGCACCACCACGTCAGCTCCTGGACGGACGCCCTGGGCAATGTGACCCGCTTCGTCAACAACGCGGCCGGGCAACCCGTCGCGGTCACCTACCCCGACGGTGCGACGAAGAGCTGCGAGTACAACCAGTGGGGGCTGCCGACCCGCATCACGCTCACCGACGGGACGTGCTGGTCGCGTGCGTACGACGAGCGCGGCAACTGCGTCGCGGTGACCGACGGAGCCGGGTCCACGACCACGTATGCCTTCGACGAGCGTGGCCGTCCCACGGCCGTCACGGACGCCCTGGGGGCGACCACCACCATCCGGTGCGACGCCGCCGGGCTGCCGGTCGAGATCACCGACCCGCTCGGCAACCGGACGACCCGAGGTCACGATGCGTTCGGTCGTCTCAGCGAGTCCACGGACGCGACCGGGGCGACAACCCGGTACTGGTGGACGGTGGACGGCAGGATCTCGCGCCTCGTCGGGCCGGACGGTGCCGCACAGTCGTGGGTCTACGACGGGGAGGGCAACTGCCTCCGGCACACGGATCCCAACGCGTCCGAGTCGCACTACGAGTACACCCACTTCGACCTGCTCACCGCCCGCACCGAGCCCGACGGCGTCCGGTACGAGTTCGAGCACGACGCCGCGTTGCGGCTCACCAGGGTCACCAACCCCCGCGGCCTGGCATGGGAGTACGAGTACGACGCGGCCGGGCGACTCGCCGCCGAGAAGGACTTCGACGGCCGTCGGATCGTCTACGAGCGCGACGCCGTCGGCCGCACCGTGTCGCGTACCAACGTGGCCGGGCAGCGGGTGGGCTACCGCTACGACGCCCTCGGCCGGATCACCGCACGGAACGTCGACGGCGCGGTCACCCGGTATGACTACGACCGTGCCGGTCGCATGGCGCGTGCCACCAGCCCGGACTGTGAGGTTTCCTGGCAACGGGATCCCGTGGGCCGGGTGCTGGCCGAGACCGTCGACGGTCGCACGACGGCGTTCCGTTACGACGCGGCGGGGCAGCGCGTCGAGCGGCGCACCCCGTCGGGCGCCGTGACCGTCTACGGCTATGACGCGGCGGGGCGCCGCACCTCACTCGAATCGGCGGGCCACCCGATCGCCTTCGCACGCGACGCGGTGGGCCGGGAGACGTCCAGGCTGATCGAGGAGGTCCTCACCTTCGACCAGAGTTGGGGGCCGAACGGTCGGCTCACGGAACAGACCCTGACCGGTGCGCACGGAATGCTCCAGCGCCGGGCCTACACCTATCGACCGGACGGCCTGCTGGTTCACACCGAGGACCGACTCGGCGGCGACACGGACTGGGAGTTGGACGCCGCCGGGCGCGTGACGGCCGTCTCGGCGCGGGAGTGGACGGAGAGCTACGCCTACGACACCTCCGGAAACCAGACCCGAGCGGTGTGGCCCGAGGACCACTCGGATGTCGAGGCACTGGGTGACCGCACCTACATGGGGACACGGCTGACCCGCGCGGGAGCGGTGCGGTACGAGTACGACAAAGCCGGTCGCGTCATGGCCCGTCGGAAGGCCCGGCTGTCGCGGCGGCCGAACGTCTGGCGCTACCGGTGGGACGCCGAGGACCGGCTGACGTCCGTGGCGACCCCCGACGGCACTGTCTGGCGATACCGCTACGACCCCTTCGGGCGCCGCGTCGCGAAGCAGCGGCTGGCGGCCGACCGGTCGACCGTGGCGGAGGAGACCCGGTTCACCTGGGACGGGCCGGTCCTCGTCGAACAGACCACCCACGAGCGGGACTCGGCACACGCCGTCACCCTCACCTGGGAGCACGACGCCGGCCGGCCCATCGCCCAGTCCGAGCGGCTGAGCGACGCGTCGACGCGAGAGGAGATCGACGCCCGCTTCTTCGCGGTCGTCACCGATCTCGTCGGCACACCCACCGAACTCGTGGATTCCTCGGGAAACCTCGCCTGGCAGTCCCGCCGAACACTGTGGGGCGTCACGGCCTGGGGCGCGGACGGCTCCGCCTACACACCGCTGCGATTTCCCGGCCAGTATCACGACCACGAATCAGGTCTCCATTACAACTACCACCGGTACTACGACCCGGAGACGGCGCGTTACGTCACCCAGGATCCGCTGGGGCTCGGCCCCGGGCCGAATCCGAGCGTCTATCCGCACAATCCGCACGCCAGGATCGACCCGCTCGGGCTCGCCCCGTACCCGGCGGGCGCGAACCAGCCCCGGTCCATAGCCCTCGGGCTCGACCGCGCACCCAACGGGGACGACCTGCTCCAGCCCTTCGCCGACAGCCTGGGGGCATCGACCAACCGTGACTGGATCGCGGACGGCCTGGTGACCCCGACCCTGAACGAGTCGGGGCGCGTCATCGGCCCGGCCTTCGACGAACGATTCGCGCAGGCCACGGCGAATGCGATCGATTCCGGCGGCCGCATCAACTTCAACCTGGACTACGTGAATATCGACGACGCGCTGCGTGCCAACACGGCGGACGGGCCGTATGGCGAGGGCGGATTCACCAACTGGGAGTTCCAACAGATCCTGAACAGCCCCACATTGTACGGAGCGACGGACTGGTACATTGGCGCGGAGAGACTGTCGCCGCAGGACGTCATCGACTTCGGCCTCTCCCCATGGTTCTAGGAGCTCGAATGGATTACCCGCGATTCGCCGCCTCGATGAACCGGTACTTCACTCGGCTCGAATCGCAGCACGGCGCCCCCTGGACGAGCGGACGCGCCGCGGCGGGCGCCTGGGAGGCGCTGCTGGAGCGGGGCACGTGGACCGAGGCCGACCTGACGGAGTTGGACGAACTGATGCATGCCGGGGACGAGGAGACCGGAAGCGCCTGGATCGAGATGCGGATGTTCTACGATGCCTGGCGCGACTCGGCCGCCCCGGCCACGGAGCGCCCCGGCCCGAACCAGGGCTGAGGCCGGTGGAGGAACCGAGTTGGCGCGGGAAATCGCGAGCTGGGACCGGAAGTTCCAGGTCTGGCACTATTCCGTGGCGCATTCCGTGCTGCTGTTGCGCAGTTATCACGCGCAGAAGTACACGACGCGGATCGATATCCTCTTCCCCGCCGTCGCCCTGATGAGGTTGCAGCCCAGCTACGAGCCGCTCACGATCCAGGAGGCCGGCCCCGAGGAGATCGACCGACTCGTGAGCGACCGGGCGGGAAAGGCGGACCGCGGCAGGCTCTTCCTCCTCAACGGCGGCGAGGGATACGTCCGCGCCGCCGACTGCGCGTGGCACGAGGACGAGGGCGACCACCGCGCCCCGTCCCACTTCGGTCCGCTGCGGGGCACGGCGTAGCCGGGCAGCCGGGGCGGAGACCTCGATCCGGGCGGTGGGCGTGGGCGGGGACGGCAGGAGCGAGGTCGTGCGGGTCGTCTTCGTCGACCGGCCGCCGTACCGGATCACCGCGGCCCGTGAGTCCGGGGTGGTGCGGAGCTACGCGGGCTCCAACCTCTTCGTCTGTCTGACCAAGCTGAGGAAGGACCTGGACGCCGAGGGGCTGCTGCTGTGCTGCCAGGGCGCCAGGGCCGACGTCACCCTCTCCGGGATGGAGGCCCAGATGACGGGTGGCCGGTTCGTCTACACGTTCACACCCGGTGCCCGGCGGGTGAATCAGGAGACCGTGGACATCTTCGCGCCGGCGCCCGCCGGGATCGTGGTGGGCCCGGCGGAGCAGCGGGCGGCGATCCTGGCGTTCCACGGGTTGCCGGACACCGGGTGGGAGCCGGAGTGAGGCCCGGCCCGTCAGGTCAGCGCCGGCATCAGGTGGTCGGCGATCAGGCGGAGTTGGGTGTCGACGTCGGCCGCCGTGGGGAGGTCGCGGCCGGTGAAGGCATTGACCAGGGCGCGGTCGGTGATGGCGCAGATGAGGTGGTTGACGCCGGCGGGGGCGAGTTCGCGTTGGACCTTGGCCAGGCACTCCTCGGGGGTGCCGGCGATGGAGAGGCGGTCGGCGATGTCGGGGGTGGTGAGCTCGATGCCGCGGGCCAGGTCGCCGGCGGCGATGGCGTCGATGACGGGGGCCAGTTCCTCGGGCTCCACGCCGTTGCGGCGTAGCTGTTCGGCCGGCATGGAGGAGGCGTAGATGCCGACCATGCTGCGGGCGGCCTCCTTGGCGGCGGCCGAGTCGGGTCCGGTGGCGAAGACGACCCAGGCGCCGATGTCGAGGGTGTGCCAGTCGCGGCCGGCGCGTTCGGCGCCGGTGCGGAGGTGGGTGACGGCGTACTCGTAGGCCTCGCGGGTGTAGCTGAGGGCGTGGTGGACGCCGTCGGAGAGCTCGCCGGCGGCCTGGAAGGACTTCGGGCCGCGCATGGCGCCGAGGAGCAGGGGGACGCGGTCCTGGACGGGGCGGGCGAAGGTGAAGAGCCCGTCGTAGGTGTAGAAGTCGCCGCGGTGGGTGATGGCGCCCTCGTCGAGCAGGGTGCGGACGACGTGCAGGGCCTCCTTGACGCGGGTGAGGGGCCGGTCCTTGGCCCAGTCGATGCCGTACTGGGCGAGGAGCCCGAAGTTGCCGCTGGAGAGGACGCCCTCGGCGCGGCCGTCGGAGAGCTCGTCGAGGGTGGCGAGGGACTGGGCGATCAGGCTGGGCTCGCGCAGCGTGACCGGGGAGACGCTGGGGCCGAGGCGGATGCGGCTGGTCTGTCCCGCGGCCACGGCGAAGAGCTGCCACAGGTCCTTGTGCCAGGTCTCGTCGGCGGCGTAACAGCCGTGGAAGCCGAGTTCGTCGGCGAGGCGGATCGAGGCGAGCGAGTCCCGCAGCGGGTGGTCGGGGAGCAGGGCGTAGCTGATCTTCATGGGCACCGCCGTCGGTAGGGATACGGGATACGGGTGCGTGCGAAGTGCTGTGTCCAGCCCTATCCGGTGGCCCCGTCCGGGAAACCGCCGCTCGGTTAGGGTCGGGGGCGTGATGAGTGAGTCGATGGCGGTGGCCGGGGACGGGGTGGCCGTCGCGTACCAGGTCGGGGGCGTGGCGGGCGGCGATCCTTTGGTGCTGCTGGCCGGGCAGTCGAACAACCACCACTGGTGGGACGGGGTCAGGGAGGACTTCGAGGGCCGGTTCCGGACGATCACGCTCGACTACCGGGGCACGGGGGCGAGCGACAAGCCGGACGAGCCGTACACGACGCGCGGGTTCGCGGGTGACGTGGTGGCGGTACTGGACGCGCTGGGGGTGGCGCGGGCGCACGTGTACGGGACGTCGATGGGCGGGCGGGTGGCGCAGTGGCTGGCGGCGGACCATCCGGAGCGGGTGGGGGCGCTGGTGCTCGGCTGCACCTCGCCCGGCGGGGCGCACGGGCACGAGCGGAGCGCCGAGGTGCGGCGGGCGCTGGCGCAGCGGGACCAGCGGGCGGCCGGGCGGGCGCTGCTCGAGTTGATGTACACGCCGGAGTGGCTGGCGACGCACCGGGGTCCGTTCCAGACGGTGGGCGATCCGGCGATGCCGGCGTTCGCGCGGCGGCGCCACTTCGCGGCGAGCGCCGGGCACGACGCGTGGGACGCGCTGCCGGCGATAGCGGCGCCGACGCTGGTGGTGCACGGCACGGACGACCTGTTCAACCCGACGGCGAACGCCCCGCTGCTCGGCTCGCGGATCCCGGACGCGAAGGTGGAGCTGATACCGGGGGCGCGGCACGCGTACTTCGAGGAGTTCCGGTCGGTGGCCGGTCCGCTCGTGTCGGATTTCCTGGCGGCCGTGGCTGGGTAGCCTCCCGTGTGTCGCGTCTCTTCGATGCCGTGTTGTTCGACTATTCGGGGACCCTCTTCGACGACGGGGCCGTGCTGACGCCGGCCGGGGTGTGCGCGCAGGCGGCGCGGCGCGGGGTGGCGCTGGAGCCGGGCGAGGCGGAGCGGGTGATCGCGGGGGCGCTGGCGGCGGTGGACTCGCCGTCGGGTCTTGCCGCGCGGGAGGGGTGCGACCGTTCGGCGGCGCGGCACCGCGCGGTGTGGACGGGGCTGATGGCGGAGTCGGCGCCGGGGGCGCTGGCGGACGCGGTGTACGCGTGTCTGGTGGATCCCGGGTCGTGGCCGGCGTACCCGGACGCGGCGGGGGTGTTGCGGCGGCTGGCGGGTGCCGGGCTGCGGCTCGGAGTGGTGAGCAACATCGGCTGGGACGTCAGGCCCTCCTTCGCGGCGCTCGGGGTGGCGCACCTGGTCGGCTCGTTCGCGCTGTCCTGCGAGCGGGGCGCGGTGAAGCCGGAGCCCGAGCTGTTCCTCGCGGCGTGCGAGGAGTTGGGCGTGGCGCCGGAGCGGACGCTGTTCGTGGGCGACGACCCGGTGAAGGACGGGGCGGCGGCGCGCCTCGGGATGCCGGTCTATCTGCTGCCGGGTGAGCGGTCGGCGGGCCGGCCGCGCGGGCTGGCGGCGGTGTCGGCGCTGGCGGGTGTGGTCAGGGGGTGACCAGGGTCTTGCCGAGGGGGCGGCCGGCCGCCTGCTCCCGGAGCAGGGTGGGGAGTTCGGCGAGGGTGGTCTCGTGGGTGACGAGGCGCTCGACGCGCAGCTCGGGCGAGTCGGTGAGTGCGCGCACGGCGGCCGGGAAGTCGGCCGGGGTGGTGCCGTAACTGCCGCCGATGTGGAGGGGTTTGGTGCCCCAGCGGGTGGCGGTGACCAGTTCGTGGCGGCGCACGGTGTCGAGGTCGACGTCGAGCCCCGGGAGGGTGTCGCCCGGCGCGGTGCCGCCGTAGAGGAGGACGAGGCCGCCGGCCGTGGTGAGGCGCAGCGCCTCGGTGAGTACGTCGGGGTGGACGAAGCTGGTGGCGACGACCGTGATGTCGGCGGTGTCGGCGGGGAGTTCGCTCGGCGGGTGGAGCGGGAAGGTGACGGCGTCGCGCCGGCGGAGGAAGTCGAGGCGGTCGGTGCTGCGGTTGGCGAGGGTGACGGTGGCGCCGCGGGTCTGAGCGAGGGCGGCGATCAGCACGCCGGCGGTGCCGGCGCCCAGCACGGTGAGGCGGCTGCCGGCCAGGTCGCGGTCGAGGTGGCGGGCAGCGGCGGTCAGGCAGTGGTGGGCGCAGGCCAGGGGCTCGCCGAAGACGAGGCGGTGGGCGGGCGCGTCGGGCGGCAGGGTGGGGAGGGCGTCGCGCAGAGCGGTGGCCGGTCCGGCGGCCCACAGGCGGGTGGCGAAGCCGGTGGAGCGCGCGACGGGCACGTTGGGGTCGAGGCCGACGCGGCGTCCCTGGGGCAGGTCGGGGAGGGTGGACTCCTCGACGGTGCCGACGATCTCGTGGCCGAACTGGCTGACGCCGTGCCGGTTACCGACGATCTCCTTGAGGTCGGAGCGGCAGACGCCGGCCAGTTCGACGCGGACCAGGACGGCGTGTTCGCCGGCCGGGCGGGGCGGCGGGCTGGTGAGCGGCAGCGGTCCGTGCGGGCCGAGTTCGACCCTCACGCGGCGGCCTCCAGCAGTTCGAGCGCCTCGCCGAAGCCGTCGGCGATCAGGTGGGCCTCGGCGGGGGTGAGGATCAGCGGGGGGCGGAGCTCGATGACGTTGCCCTGGCCGTGCTCGGAGACGCGGGTGAGCAGGCCCCGGGAGTGCAGGGCGCGGTGCAGGGCGTGGGTCCTGGCGACGGCCTTGCCGCCGTCGGGTTCGACGAGTTCGACGCCCAGCATCAGGCCCAGGCCCCTGGCCTCCCCGATGACCGGGTGGTCCCGGGCGAGCGCGGTGAGCCGGTCGAGGAGGACGGCGCCGGCGGCGCGGACGTTCTCCAGGAACCCCGGGCGCTGGATGATCTCCAGGGTCTTGACGGCGGCCGCGGCGGAGAGGGTGTGGCCGCCGTAGGTGAAGCCGTGCAGGGAGCGGTCCCAGCCGGCCATCCGCTCCTCGGTGAGGATGGCGGCGAGCGGCAGGCCACTGCCGGTCATGCCCTTGGAGAGGGTCATCATGTGCGGGGAGACGCCGAACTGTTCGGCCGCGAACATGGTGCCGGTGCGGCCGAAGCCGGTCTGCGCCTCGTCGAAGACCAGCACGATGTCGCGTTCGTCGCAGAAGCGGCGCAGCTCGGCGAAGTAGCCCGGCGGGGGCACGATGTTGCCGCCGACGCCGCTGACCGGCTCGATCAGCAGGCAGGCGACGCTGCCGGAGCTGGCGTGGGTGATGAAGTCGTCGATGCGCTCCACGCACAGCATCCCGCAGGTGGTGGGTTCCTCGCGGTAGAAGCAGCGGTAGCAGTAGGGGTCGGGGACGTGGACGGCGCCGGGCAGCCACAGCGGGAACGGGGCGCGCATCCTGCTGTGTCCTGCGAGGCTCGCGGTGGCCATGGTCTGGCCGACCTGGCCGCGGAAGGGCACGATGACGTCGCGGCGCCCGGTGAGGTGCTGGGCGATCTTGATGGCGCCCTCGTTGGCGGTGGAGCCGCCGGAGCTGCGGAGGTTGACCCGGGTGAGCCCCGGCGGGGCGAGGGCCACCAGTTGGCGCATGACGTCGTTGGTGGGGCCGGTCTGGAAGGAGGAGCTGGCGAAGACCAGTTCCTCGGTCTGCTCGCGGACGGCGGCCATCACCTCGGGGTGGTTGTGGCCGAGGATCAGGTTGAAGGTGCCGGAGACGCAGTCCAGGTACTCGCGCCCGTCCGAGTCCCAGCAGCGCACGCCGTCGCCACGTACCAGCAGCGCGTCGCCGAGCTGGTACTGGGCGACCTGGGTGGGGTCGGCGAGGGGGTCGGGGGCCGGCTCAGGCATGGCGGTCGCGGTGGTCGGCGTCGAGCCCGTCGAGTTGGGCGCGTACCCAGCTCTCCAGGGTCCAGGGGCGGGCGGCGGCGCGCCTGCGGTGGGCGGCCTGGCGGCGCTCGTGGGGCTGCGCGGTGAGGCCCGCGGCGATGGCGTCGGCCTGCTCGCGCAGGTCGAAGGGGTTGACGGTGCGGCAGACGGGGGCCAGCACCTCGGCGGCGCCGCACATCTCGGAGAGGATGACGTCGGCGTCGCGGGTGTTGACGAGCGGGGCCTCGAAGGTGGAGAGGTTCTGGCCGTCGACCGTGGAGTTGAACATCAGCAGGTCGGCGCGTTGGAAGCAGGCGATGGTGTGGTCGACCTCGTTGTCGCAGTGCAGCCGGACGGTGTCGGCGCCGAGGCGGGCGTTGGCGTCGGCGACGGCCTCCTCGACGCGGCGCACGTAGTCGGCGTTGGCGTCGACGTAGAGCCGGTTGGGGTTCATCCGGACCAGCATCCGGGTGCCGCGCAGCCGCGGGTCGGTGCGCAGGGCCAGGACGAAGGCGCGGACGGCGCGTTCGGCGTTCTTCATCGGGTCGGTGCGGCCACTGTGCACGACGAGCGGGTCGTCGCCGGCCCATTCGGCGATGCCGTCGGGGAGCTTGGGGTCGCGCCCCTCCAGGGTGAGGGGGCTGTAGCCGAGCGGCATGGTGCGGACCCGGCTGCGGTGGCCGCGCCACTCGACGGTGCCGGCCTCGCGGTCGACGCGGGCGTCGGGCAGCAGGTCGGCGACGCAGTCGAGGAAGTTCCGGCACCAGCGGTCCGCGAAGAAGCCGATGGTGGTGGCGGGCAGCATGCCCTCCAGCAGGCCGGTGCGCATGCGCCTGGGGAGGATGCGCCAGTAGTCGGGCGAGGGCCAGGGTATGTGGACGAACAGCAGGATCGGCGCGTCGTGGCGGGCCTGGCGTAACCGGGCGGGGACGCCGACGAGTTGGTAGTCGTGGACGAGGTAGGCCGGTTCCGCGGTGTCGGCCGAGGCGTCGAGCAGGGCGCGGGCGAAGTCGTCGGTGAACTCGGCGAACCTGTCCATCGCCTCGTGGGTGGCGTCGTCGAAGGCGGGGGTGGTCCAGCGGTCCCAGCCGTAGTTGTTGGCGGCCCACAGCAGTTCGGCGGTGAGGTGGTTCTGCACGATCTCGAAGGTCCCGCGGTCGTGGCGCAGCAGTCGGATCGTGATGTCGTGCCCGGAGGGCAGGCCGAGGGTGAGCCCGGTCGGGTTCTCGGTGGCGGCGCGGTGGTCGTCGTCGGTGTCGGCGCTGGCTATCCAGGACACGTCGAGCACGCCGGCCTGTTCGGCGACGACGTTGCCGGTGCCGCCCGGGGCGAGCCAGGGGCGTAGCCGGCCGGTGTCCGGGTCGGGCGCGTAGGAGACGGCGGCCCGCTTGCTTGCCAGGAACAGGTGTCGGTCGGTCATGGCGGCTGCTCCTCTCCCGCGGCTATCAGCCGGGTGCTGGCCTCGCGGACGTCGACGGGGTCGAGTCCCGCGAGTTCTGGGATGGTGGCGGCGCGTTCGCTGTGCAGGCAGGCGTTGCGTGGACGGCAGGCGTAGGCGGTGTCGTCGCGGGGCGCGGGGCGGGCCAGGGCGGGGTCGGCGCCCTGGGCGCGGGCGATGTGGCGGGCCCAGTCGAGGCGGCTGAGCCGGGTGGGGCCGCCCAGGTGGAGCACGCCGGTCACGTCGGAGGTGAGCAGGGCGGCGGTCCAGGCGGCGACGTCGTCGGCGAGGACGGGGGTGTTCCAGTGGTCGTCAGGGACGCTGACAGGTTGTCCCGCGGCGAGGCGGAGGGCGCAGGTGGTGAAGAAGTTGGGGCGCAGGCCCGCGGTGTCCCAGCCGTAGACGAGGCTGACGCGGAGGGCGAGGGCGTCGCCGGTGGCGAGCAGGGCCTGCTCGGCGGCGAGCTTGGCGCGGCCGTAGGCGTTGGCGGGCGCGGTCGGGTCGGACTCGCCGTAGCTGGGGCGGTCGCCGGGGAAGACGTTGTCGGTGGAGATCATCAGGGCCCGGCGGCCTTCGAGGAGGGCGGCGAGGCGGCGGGCGCCGCCGTGGTGCGCGGCGTCGGCGGCGTCCGGGTTGGCCTCGCACCAGGTGATGTCGGACGGGCCGTGGACGGTGACGACGGCGTCGGGTCGCGCGGTGGCGAGGAGCCGGTCGAGGGAGTCGTGGTCGAGGACGTCGGCGGGCAGCCAGTCCAGGCCGCGGGTGCCGGGTGTGTCGGGCCGGTGTCGGGAGCTGAGCACCGGGTGGTGGCCGAGGGCGGCGAGGCGCCGGCCGACCTGCCCGGCGATGTACCCGGCGCCGACGACGAGGACCCGACTCCCGCCGCTCATACCAGCGCTCCGGCCCTGGAGTCGCTGGCCCTGGGGTGGAGGAGGCGGGTGGTGCGGGCGCCGGCGACGACGAGCAGGCCGCCGATGGCGACGAGGCCGAGCGCGGTGGGCAGGCTGAGCCAGCCGGCGAGGGAGCCGACCAGCGGCGGGCTGGAGAGGAAACCGGCGTAGGAGGCGGTGGTGACGGCGGATACGGCGGTGGCGCGCTGCCCCGGCGCGGCGGCGCGTCCCGCGGCGCCGAGCAGGGTGGGCAGCACGGGGGCGAGACCGATGCCGGCGACGGCGAAGCCGGCGAGCGCCAGCCAGGCGGTGTCGGCGAGGGCGGCGGTGGCGATGCCGAGGCCGCCGAGGGTGCCGCCGAGGGTGGCCAGGGTGCGGTCGCCGAGGCGGTCGCCGCGCCACTGGGCGAGCATCCGGCCGCCGGAGAGGCCCGCCATGTAGGCGGCGGGGCCGAGGCTGGCGAGCAGTGGCCCGGTGCCCAGTTCCTCCTCCAGGAGGATGGCGCCCCACTGTTCGACGGCGTTCTCCATGAACAGGACGGCGGCGCCGACGACGGCGACCAGCAGCAGCGGCCCGGTGAGGAACGCGCGGGTCCCCCGGGCCGGGCCCGGGTGGTTCTCACCGGGTGCCTCGGCCCGCTCCTGCCAGCCCCGCGGGTCGACGGCGAGGACGGCGCTTGCGGCGACCAGCAGGGCGATCAGGGCCAGGACGGTGAGCTTGGAGGCGCCGAGTTCGCGGCCGAGGCCGACGGCCGGCGCGGCGAGCACCATCACCAGCGGGGTGACGGCGTGCACCTTGTTGAACAGCCGGGTGCCGTCGCGCGCCTCGTGGGCGGCGGTGGTGGCGTTGAGCGCGACCTCGATGGCGCCGCTGGTGGCGCCGACGAGCAGCAGCGCGGCGGTGAAGGTCCACCGGTCGGGGGCCAGGCCGACGACGAGGACGCTCACCGCGAAGAGCGCGGTCACCGCGGGCAGCACCCGGTGGCCGAGGCGGCTGGCGAGCCGCCCGGTGAGCAGCATGGCCGGCACGGCGCCGACCGGCACCGCGAACAGGGCCAGGCCCAACTGCTGGTCGCTGAGATCGAGATCGGACTTGATCTGGGGAATGAGCGGCGCCCAGCCGCCCCAGAAGAGACCCCAGCTGCCGGCCACCGCGAGAAGTCCTAAGACCCCGCCGTTCCCAAGCCGCACTCCACGCTCCGTTCACCCCGTTGTGATCCAGGTCGCACACCACTATCGCGCAGCCCCTGGTACAAAGCCAGGCCGCCTCGTAGCGTGAGGTAATGGACATGCCACCGACGGCGGCGGAGGCACCATGGACGATCGGGAAGACGGACGGTTCTGGGCGATCGACGCGGGGGGCAGTTCCACCACCGCGGCCCTCGACGACGGGTCGCGCCTCAGACGCGGCTCGGTGAACCCCGCCTCGGTGGGGGCGGTGGCCGCGGAGCGGGTGCTGCGTGAACTGCTCGGCGAGGTCGCGGCGCGGCTCGGCCCAGAGGGGGCGCGTACGGCGCGCGGCTGGTTGGCGACGGCGGCGCTGGACGCGGGCGCGGCGGCGGCGGACGTGGCGCGGATCGTCGCGTCGGCGCGGGCGAGCGGTCTGACGGGGCCGCTGGTGGTCTCGCGGGACGTGCTGCCGCTGCTGCTCGCTCCCCCGCTGGCCGGTCGCGGGGTGGCGGTGGTGTGCGGCACGGGCTCGGGCTTCCTCGCCTCGGACGGCTCGGGGCCGCCGGTGTCGGTGGGCGGCTGCGAGTACCTGGGCAGCGACGAGGGCAGCGCCTTCCAGCTCGGTCTCGACGGGCTGCGGGCGGCGGTGCGCGCCCTCGACGGGCGCGGCGCGCCGACCGCGCTCGGCGCCGAGCTGGCGGCCGAGTTCGGCTCGCCGGTACGGGAGTTGGCCAGGGAGCTCGCGGCGCGGCCGTTCCCGAAGTCGGCGGTGGCGGCGCTGGCCCCCGTGGTGTCACGGTGCTGGCTGGCCGGCGACGAGGTGGCCGGCGCGGTGGTGACGGGGGCGCTCGACGAGCTGGTGGCCGGGGTGCGGGCGGCCCGGGACCTGGCCGGTCTCAGGGGCGAGTGGCCGGTGGTGTTGAACGGCGGGGTGTTCCGGGGCTCGCCCGAGTTCGCCGCCGCTCTTGGACGGCGCCTGGCCGCCGAGTTGGGCGCCGCGGCGCCGCCGGAGCGGGTGGCCGACCCGGCCGGGCGGGTCCTCGCGGCGCTGCGCGCGCGACCGGCCGGCCCTTCGGAGGTGCTCGCCGGCTGGGCCTGGACCGTCGAGCGGGAGGCCGGGGAAGGGGTACGCGGATGACCGGGGATACGACGGAGGTGCCGATCGAACTCGGCCTGTGCCTGGCCGCGTTGGCACCGGCCGGACTGGACGGCGCGCTGGCGGCGGCCGGCCGGGCCGGAGTGCGGGTGGTGGACCTGCCGGCCGACTCGACCTTCGGTCTGGTGGCTGCCGACCGAGCCGAGGACCCCGGCTACCACGCCGAGTTGCGCGCACGCCTGGCCGCCACCGGCGTCGAGGTGGGCTGCGTCAGCAACAGCCGGGACACGCAGCTGCTGCTCGGCCCGCACGGCCCGCACACCGACCCGGTGCTGGCCGGCCCGGCGGAGGCCAAGCGGGCGCACGGGCTGCGGGCCGCGCTGGCCACGGTGCGGCTCGCGGCCGGCCTCGGAGCGCCGCTGGCGCGGCTGATGCTGGGGGTGCCCGACCTGTCGCGGTGGCTCTCCTGGTGGGGCAGCGACGTGAGCTGGCAGGACAACGTGGACGCCTGGGCGCGGGCCGCGGAGCCGATCCTGGAGTTGGCCGCCGCCTCCGGGGTGCGGGTGGTGGTGGAGCCACACCCCAAGCAGGTGGCCTATGACCCGGCGAGCGCGCGGGCGTTGCTCGCGGCGGCGGCGGGCGTGGGGCTCTGCGTGGACCCGGCGAACCTGGCGGCGGTGGGGCACGACCCGGTGCGGGCGGTGCGTGGCTGGGGCGAGCGGCTGGCCGCCGTGCACGCCAAGGACCTCCAGTGGTGGCGCGAGCCGGGCGACCCGGCGGGTGCCGGCTGGTCGCGGTACGGCCCGGGGCCCGCGATCAGGTTCCGGGCGCTCGGCGCGGGCGAGCTGCCGTGGCCTTCGATCGTGGCGGCGCTGCTGGACGAGGGCTACCGGGGCGTGCTGTACGTGGAGCACGAGGACGCGCTGCTGCCGACCGCGCAGGGGGTGGCCAACTCGCTCGCGTTGTTGCGGGGGTTGCTGCCGCACTCCGCCGCCGAGGGGCGGACGTGGTGAGCCCCGCGACGGGTCTCCCCGGGGTGCGTGGGGCGCTGCTGGCCGGCGGTCTCGGGCAACGGATGGGGCCGTTGACCGCCGATGTGTGCAAGCCGCTGGTGCCGTACGCGGCGGCCTGCCGGCTCGTCGACTTCAGCGTGGCCAACGCGGTGCGCTCGGGCCTCGGCGAGCTGGTGCTGCTGTCGTTGCACCGGGAGTCGGACCTGGTGGACCACCTGCTTCGGCACTGGGACCACCACCCGGGCACCCGGCTGCACTTCGGGCCGCACGACGCGCTGCTGCGGTCGGGCGGCGGCCTCGGGCCCGCCGGTCGGCTGCCGGCGCGGCCGGCCGAACGCGGCACGGCGGACGCGCTGCTGGCCAACGCCGAGTACCTGTTCGCGCCGGGGGCGAGCGACCTGCTGGTGCAACACGCCGACCACGTCTACCTGTTCGACTACGCGCCGATGCTGGCGGCGCACCGGGAGTCCGGCGCGGACTGCACCATCGGGGTGCAGCGCGTCGAGCGACGCTACGTACGGCTGTTCGGCATGGTGGAGGCCGACGAGCGGTGGCGGGTGCGGGCGCTGGTCGAGAAGCCGGAACACCCCACCTCCGACCTGGTGTTCACGGCGTTCTGCCTGTTCCGGATCGAGGCGCTGCGCGAGGTGCTCGACGCGTTGGCGGGGCGCGGCGCGGACGGCTGGCAGCACGACATCAGCCGGGACGTGCTGCCGGAGATGATCGCGGCGGGCCGCCCCGTCACGGCGTTCCCGGTCGCCGACTACTGGGCCGACATCGGCACCGTCGAGCGCTACCACTCCGAGCAGCTGCGGCTGCT
Organism: Streptomyces sp. NPDC127098; assembly: GCF_042722465.1. NCBI lineage: Bacteria > Bacillati > Actinomycetota > Actinomycetes > Kitasatosporales > Streptomycetaceae > Streptomyces > Streptomyces sp. NPDC127098. The sequence goes on along the minus strand of NZ_JBHXFJ010000036.1, from coordinate 49,330 downwards.
GCGCCGGCCGCATCCGCTGCCGCCCGCCCTGCTGCCGCGCACCCTGTCGGGCGCGGCGCCGCGCTACGCGCCGGAGGCGGACAGCCTGCTCGGCACACAGCCGCCGGCCGGCGCCACGGTGCGCGGCAGTGTGCTCCACCCGGGCGCCCGGGTGGGGCCGGGCGCCCGGGTGGAGCGTTCCGTGGTGCTGCCGGGCGCCACGGTGGCGGCCGGGGTGAGCGTGCGGGACAGCGTGGTGCTGGCCGGCGAACGGCTGACGGCGGACCGCCACGGGCTCGCCTCACTGAAGGGCTGACCTCACAGCGCGGCGACAGGTCGTAGCAGGGTCGCGGCGAACTCCTCGAAGGCGTCGGGGAGTTCGTCCGGTGGCACGCTCGGCGGGTAGACCAGGGCCCGGGTGACGCCGAGTGCCGCGAGCTCCGCCACCCGCTCCGGGGTGGCCGGGGCGGCCTCGGCGATCAGCTGGATGGCGTCCGGGTCGCGGCCGGCGGCCTCGGCCGCCGCCCGGCACTCGGCGAACAGCGGCACCGGGTCGGCCACGGCCGGGAAGTAGCCGTCGGCGAGCCGGCCGGCGCGGCGGGCCCCGGCCCGGGTGTGGCCGCCGAGGACCAGCGGGATCCGCCCGGCCGGCTTGGGGTGGCAGCGGGCCCTGGTGAAGCGGTGGTAGCGGCCGGCGAACGTCTCGTCGTCGCTCCACAGGGCGCGCAGCACCGCCACGTACTCCTCGAACCTGGCGGCCCGGTCGTCGAAGTCCACGCCCACGGCGGCGAACTCCTCGCGGAACCAGCCCATGCCGAGGCCCAGGTCGAGCCGCCCGCCGGAGAGGTGGTCCAGGGTCGCGGTCTCCTTGGCGAGCACCACCGGGTTCCGCTGGGGCAGGATCAGCATGCCGGTCACCAGGCGCATCCGGCTGGTGAGCGCGGCGGCGTGGGCGAGCCAGGTCAGCGGATCGGGGTAGGGCCACTCGGCGGGCACCGGCAGCCGGCCGTCGTCCGCGTACGGGTAGCGGGTGGTGTGGTCGGCGGGCAGCACCACGTGTTCCGGCACCCACAGCGACTCGACGCCGTGCCGCTCGGCGAGGACCGGGAGCAGGCGCGCGGCCTCGGGCGAGTGGTGCGGCGGCATGTCGGGCGAGAGCAGTCCGATCCTCATGCGGCGGCCGCCCCCGTCGTGATGCGCTCGGCCAGCAGCGAGGCCACCGCCACGGTGGTGAGGTGGGTGTTGGCGCGCGGGATCACCGGCATCAGCGAGGCGTCGGCGACATGCACGTTGGCCAGGCCGTGCACCCGGCCGTCCGGCCCGGCCACCGCCGTCGGGTCGTCCTCCGGGCCCATCCGGCAGGTGCCGACGGCGTGCCAGTAGCCGCTGGCGGCGGCCCGGACGGCGGCGGGTTCGCGGTCCGCCTCGACGGCCGGCGGAGCGGCGGCGAGCGCGGTGAGGCGCGCGGTGGCGGCCAGGTCGCGGGCGAGGTCCAGGCCGTCGAGCACGACCCGGACGTCATGGCCCTCCGGGTCGGTGAAGAAGCCGTGGTCGATCTCCGGCGAGGCGGCCGGGTCGAGGGAGGCGGCGCGGACCCGGCCCCGGGACCTGGGCGCCATCACGAAGACGTAGAGGCCGGCGGTGAGCGGCCCGTTGTAGAAGCCCTGGGCGTCCTCGGCCGGGCCGGCCGAGGGCACGATGTGCAGGTCCCAGTCCTCGTCGGCGGCCTGTCGTGAACGGGCCTTGACCAGGCTCTGCGCGAAGTAGCCCTCGGCCGCGTCCGGCATCCGCTCGGCGAGGGCGTCCGTGGGGGCCAGCATCAGACCGAGCGAGGAGTGGTCGGTGAGGTTCTCCCCCACCCCGGGCAGCGGCAGCGCCACCGGCGCGCCGATCCGGCGCAGTTCGGGCTCCGGGCCGACGCCGCTGCGCACCAGCAGCGGCGGGGTGCCGTAGGCGCCACAGGCCAGCACCACCCGGCCGGCGTGGACGGTGACGGGGCGGCCGGCGTGCACGGCGGTCACGCCGGTGGCCCGGTCGCCGGCCAGGATCAGCCGGTCGGCCAGGGTGTCGGGCAGGACCCGCAGGTTGGGGCGGTCCCGGGCCGGGTCGAGGTAGGCGAACGCGGTGTGCCAGCGGGTGCGGTCGACCGCGTTCAGCGGCACCCAGCCGATGCCCTCGCGGGCGTCGGCGGCGTTGATGTCGGGTAAGAACGGCAGGCCGAGCGCGCCGGCCGCCTCGATCACGGCGTGGTGCCAGGCGGTCTGGTCCCGCTCGGGCACCGCCCGCACCCGCAGCGTGGCCACCGCCTCGTCCAGGTGGCGACGCAGCGCCCGGTGGTCGAACGCGCCACCGGATGGCGGGCCCCAGGCGTCGTAGTCGGCGGGGGCGCCGACGGTGGCCCAGCAGCCGTTGTGGGCCGAGGAGCCGCCGACGACGCGGGCCCTGGCGCAGCAGGGCGGGGCGGTGAGGTCCCAGTCGTGGCCGCGGGCCGCCGAGCGTGCGTCGAGCAGCTCGGCCGGCCAGCGCGTCGGATCGAACGGGCCGTAGTCGGGGCCGGCTTCGAGGAGGAGCACCCGGTGCTCGGGGTCCTCGCTGAGCCGGGCGGCGACGACGCAGCCGGCGGCGCCGGCGCCGACGACCACGGTGTCGGCGGTCAGGGTGTCGGGGGTCTCTGGGGTCGGTGGGGTGTCCGTGGGAGTGTCGGTGCCGTGCATCGGGGCTCCCTTCCGGGCCGGGGGTCAGGACAGTGCGCGGGCCAGTTCCTCCTCGTCGATGAAGGAGGCGTGGGTGCCGGCGGTGGAGACGGCGTGGGCGCCGGCCGCCGAGCCGGCCCGCATGGCGGTGGGCCAGTCGGCGCCGCCGAGTCGTGCGTACAGGAAGCCGGCGACGTAGCTGTCGCCGGCGCCGTTGGTGTCGACCACCCGGCCGCCGGGGACGGGCGAGGCGGGCAGCCGGCGCAGCGGCTGCCCGGGCAGCGCGAGCAGACTGCCGTCGCCGCCGGCCATGGCGACCACGGCGGAGGCCCGGCCCTTGGCGAGGATGTCGCGGGCGACGTCCTCGACGCGGTCGCCGAGCCCGGCCGTGGAGACGAAGACCAGGTCGGCGCCGTAGGCGAAGTCGCGGTGGTGCTCGTTCTCGCCGTCCCAGTCGTGCAGGTCGGTGGAGGTGGGGAGGCCGGCCGCGACGGCGTCGGCCAGGGCGTGCCTGGCCCAGTCCATGATGGAGACGTGGACGTGCCGGGTGCGGCCGAGCGCGGGCCGGTAGAGGTCGGGGTCGACCGTCATCCCGACGGGCTGCCTGGCGTCGTAGAGGGAGAGCCGGTGGCCGTGCCGGTCGACGAGGTTGACGCTGCGTCGGGTGCCGCTGGGGTGGATCCGGTGGTCGAAGGAGAGCCCGGCCTTGGCGTAGTGGGCGGTGATCAGCTCGCCCTCGAAGTCGGCGCCGATGACGTCGGCGAGGTGGGTGCGCAGGCCCAGCCGGTGGCAACCGAGCGCGACCCCGTTGCCGGTGTGCGCGACGTACCGCTCGATGGGCGGCACCATGACGGAGTCGCGGAGCGGCAGCGGGAGTTCGGGGACGCGGACGATGGTGTCCACGCCCACTCCCCCGATCACGAACACGTCGAACGGCGGCGTCCGGTCGTCCCGGGCCTGGTCCCGATGGGTCACGTGGCGTCCCTCTCCTCGTCGCGCGCCGCCCCCGGCGCGTCCAGCACCTCCCAGCCGACCCGGCCGTCGGCGCGGGTGATCAGCAGCACGACGGCCGGCTCGGTGGCTGCCGGCACCGTACCGGTGAACGTGCCGTCGGCGTCGGCCATCAGCGGCGATGTCGTGGTGCCGCGCACCACGTCCACCGTCCTGGCGCCGGGGGCGCGGTACGCGACGTGCCATCCGGCGGCGCCGGCCGGCCGCACGGTGCCGGTGCCCGGCGCGGGCGGCACGGGTGCCGGACCCGGGCGGTGCGGCGTCAGGGTGCCGGCGCGGACGCCGGTGAAGACGGCGTGGAAGGTGGCGGCCACCCGCTCCCAGGTGAAGGCGCGCGCGGTGTGGATCGCGTTGGCCCGCAGCCGGGCCAACTCCTCGGGCGGCGCGGCGAGCAGCCGGTCGACGTCGGCCCTGATGGCGGCGGTCAGCGCGGGGTCGTCGGCGCGGAAGGAGCGGGGCAGCGCGGCGCCGGTGGCCTCGGGGTGGTCGGGGGGCCTGGTGTGACCGAAGTGGGCCATGCCGAGTTGGGCGGTGGCGACGGGCACGGCGCCGCAGGCCATGGCCTCGCCCATGGCGAGCAGGAAGGTGTCCATCTCGAACTTGGAGGGGAACAGGCAGAGTTCGGCGGAGCAGGCCAGCTCGATCAGTTCGGCCTCGGGGATCGGTTCGGTGCAGAGCCAGACGGCGTCGGGGTGGGCGGCGGCCAGCCCGGTCAGTTCGGGGTCGGTCGGCGGCAGTGGGCTGAGGCAGTGCAGCACGGCGTTGAACCGCCGTCCGTCGTCCAGGAGTCGGCGCAGCGCGCGGGCGAGCTCGCGCTGTCCCTTGTGGTGGATGGCGTACCGGGCGTTGTGGTAGATCGTGGGCCGCGCGGGGTCGAGGCCGCGGCGGCGCAGCACCGCGTCGCGGTCGACCCGGGCCCGGTCGGCGGCGAGCCAGGCCGGGCCGACGGCGCAGCCGCCGACGACCAACCGGTCCCGCGCGGCGGCCAGTTCCTCGCGCACCCGGAGCCGCCCGAAGAGGGCCTGGGCCGGGGTGTCGCGCTGGGTGGTGACGTGTTCGAGCTGCCCCGGGGAGAGGAAGTCCAGGGCGGAGGCGGTCCTGGCGACCAGGGCGAGACCGCTGACGTAGTCGTGTCCCGGACGCTCCGGGTACTCGTTGTAGAGGTGGGTGACGGGCAGGTAGGCGCGCATGGCCCGCTCCAACGGGCTGTCCAGCGGCGGGTCCTGGAGTCCGGCCACCGGCGCCTCCGAGGCGCCGAGGTAGCGCAGCAGGGCGCGGACCTCGGGGCCGTAGACCTTCTTGTTGACCGGCATGTTGCTCTGCACGGTGCAGACGGTCTCGGCGCCGGCGCGACGCAGCGGGGCCGGCATCAGGTAGTGGTAGTAGGGCTCGTGGAGGTGGACGACGGTGCCGGCCCGCACCGTCCCGGCCAGGTAGCGGGTGGCGGCGAGCTGGAAGAGCAGCGGCTTGAGGAAGCCGAGGTCGCGGCCCTTGGACTCGTAGGGCGGGTAGAAGGTCTCGGGGTGGGCGTCCAGCAGGCCGCCGGCGAGCAGCACCACGTCGATGCCGTCCACGGTGATCCGGTGGGCGGTGACCTCCGCGGTGAGCCGGGCGGCGGGGCCGTGGTCCGGCCAGACGGCGGGGTCGAGCGGGACCTCCACGTCGACGGTGTCGGCGTGGTCGAGGTCGGTGACATGGTGGTGGCGGCGCAGTTCGGGGAGGGTGCCGTGGGCGGCGGTGAGGCCGCTGACGCGTAACCCGCGAGCGCGCAGGGCGCGGCTGAGGTTCCACAGGTAGACGGAGATGCCACCCTTCACGAACCGGTGGTCGAAGCCACCGAACTCGAAGTGGCACTCGACGACGTGGATCGGCTCGGCGGCGGTGGGTCCGGTCACGCGCGCGGGCTCCTTCCGGTGGCGGCGACGAACGCCCGGAGCGAGATCCAGGTGAGGTCGGCGTAGTAGTCGGCGTCCTGGTCGCCGGCGCGTTCGCCGTGGTGGCGCAGCTCGTGCAGGGCGCGCAGCAGGTAGGGGACGCGCAGCGCGCCGGGCGCGGCGCCGGCGGTGAGCGGGGCGACGGCGCGGGCCGCCCAGTCGGCGCCCGGCGGCGGCAGGGGCCGGGCCGCGGTGACGGGGGCGAGGGCGAGGCGGCGCAGCGCGGTGGCGTACCGGTACTTGTGGTACGCGCGTCGGCGGGCGGTGCGGGCGACCTGCTCGTCGGCGGTGAAGCACTCGACGGCCCGGACGAGGGCGGCCAGGTCGTCGAGCGGGCCGGCCTCCGGCGCCGGCGCGCCGGCCGGGTCGACGAACCACACCCGGTCGTCCGCGTCGACGAGCACATGGCCGAGGTGCAGGTCCCCGTGGACGGGCCCGACCGCCTGGAAGGCGCCGGCGGCCCACCGGTCGGCGAGCGCGGCGCAGCGGTCGAGCAGCCGGGGGCGTGGCCCGGTGGACTCGGGCAGGGTGCGGCGGACGTCGGCGATGGTGACGGCGAGCCGCGGCAGCCGGTCGGCGAGCGGCGCCGGCCGTGGCGGGCGGAGTTCGGCGAGGGCGTGGTGCAGGTCGGCGAGGGCGGCCCGCACCCGCTCGAGCAGCGGGTCGAGCGGCTCGTCGGGGACGGTGCCCGCCCAGTGGGCGCGCAGCGCGGCCCGCAGCGGCACGTCGAGGGGGACGCCGGGCGCGGCGCGGGTGACCAGGGCCAGACAGCCGCCGGGACGGCCGTCGGGCGCGACGTACTCGAGGTGGCCGACGGCCTCGGGCAGCGGCGCCCGCCGGCCGGCGAGCCGGGAGAGCATGGCGAGTTCGCCGGCGCCGTCGCCGAGCGTCCGGAACACCTTGAGGACCAGCTCCTCGGGCGGCCGACCGGCGGTGACCCGGGCGACGGCGTTGGTGACGGTGGCCGTGAGCTGGGCCCCGAGGCGGGCGGCGGTCAGCGGTGGGCCGTGCCAGCGCACCCCGCCGCCGCGCGCGGTGGTCCAGGCCGGGCGGGCGGCCAGCGCGAGGACGGCGGAGAGCAGCGCCGCGTCGTCCTCGGCGAGCACGAGCACGGCGGCGGGCGCGCCGGCGCCGTCGGTGCCGTCGACAGCCGCCCAGGTGACGGTGGTGGGGCCGGCGCGCAGGTGGTCGAGCGGCCGGAGGCTCGCCGGGTCGAGGGTGGCGCGGGAGAACCAGGGGGCGCGCGCCACGGCCGCGCGCAGCCGTTCCGTCTCCGGGGTCACGGGCCCACCGCCTCGAAGCGCCGCACGCCGAGCGACCAGACGCGCAGCGCGAGGAGGGTGAGGGCGGCGCTGATCGGCACGGCGAGCCAGGTCAGCGCGGAAGGACCGTGCAGGAGGTGGTCGGCGGGCACGAAGCCGGTGAGCGCGAACGGCAGCAGGCTGGTGAGCAGCGCCCTGGCCGGCCAGGGGAAGACGTCCAGCGGGTAGCGGGCGGTGTCGGCGAGCTCGTAGACGGCGGTCATCACCTGGAGGCTGGTGGTGGTCCAGAACGCCAGCGCGGCCAGCAGGAGTTTGACGGCCGCGAGCACCAGCGCGCCGGCGAGCAGCAGCACCGCGAAGACCGCGATCCGGGTGGGGTCGAGATCCAGGTCGAGGCCGCCGGCCGCGTAGCCGATGACGGCGAGTCCCGCGACGGCCTCGCCGATGCCCTCCGGGTAGCAGAACCGCTCCGAGAGCAGGCTGAACAGCGGGTGCACGGGCCGCACCAGGTAGCGCACCAGCTCGCCGCGGAGCACCAGCTTGCGGCCGAGCTCCCACAGTTGGTCGGTGAAGGCGTGGTCGAGGCCGCGCACCAGCATGGCGACGCCGAGCAGCAGCACCGCCTCGCGGAAGGTCCAGCCGGCGATGTCGGTGACGTGCCGGTAGATCACGCCGAGCAGCAGCGCGTGGAGCACCACGCGCAGCGCGAACGCGCCGACGCCGACCAGGAAGTCGGCCCGGTAGGAGACCAGTCGGCGCAGCCCGACGCCGGTGAGCAGCGCGGCGAGGCCGGCGTACCTGCGCAGGACGCTCATCCGCCGCTCACCTCCCCCCTGCGCAGCGCGGTCCGCCAGGCGAGGGCGCAGGCCAGCACGCCGAGCGCCGTCCACAGCAGTTGGAGGCCGAGCGCGCCCCAGGCTGCGGTGCCCTCGACCCGGCCAAGGAGCAGCCGAACCGGGGTGGCCACCATGGCGGTGAACGGCAGCCACTCCAGGGTGGATCGGGCGGCGGCCGGCATCAGTTCGAGCGGCACCAGCTGGCCGGAGCAGAAGGCGACGACGGTGCCCTTGAGATAGCGCACCCCCCAGGTGCTGGTGGTGACGAAGCCGGCGAGGCCGACCAGCAGGTTGAGCAGGATGCCGAGGGTGGTGGCCAGCAGCGCGGCCGGCAGGAACCAGGCGAGGCCGGCGGGGGCGGGCGCGGCCAGCGTGACGGTGCCGAGGGCGCACAGCAGCAGCGGGGCGACGACCAGGAGCAGCCGAACGGCCAGGTACGGCAGGGCGATGGCGGCGTGGGTGCCGAGGAAGCCGATCGGGCGGAGCATGCCGGTGACGTGGTCCCCGCGGTAGATGTCGCCGGAGAGGGTGTCGTCGACCCGGTTGGACAGCAGCACGGCCAGCAGGTTGCCGGCGAGCAGGTAGGTGGTCATGCCCGTGACGTCGTAGTCGGCGATCTCCCGCTGGTCGGCGTAGACGGCCTGCCAGACGGCGAGTTGGATCACCAGGGAGAGCGCGGTGGTGAGCGCGGTGAGCAGCAGCGCGCCCCGGTAGGCGAGGGCCGTCCGCCAGCCGGCGCCGAGCAGCGCGCCGTAGCCCCTGGCCCGCGCCGCGGTTCTCATCAGCGGCCCCGGCTCAGCTCGGGGGCGACGTACAGGGCGCGCAGCACCTCGCCGAGGGTGGGCTCGGGGGCGACCAGGTCGGTGACCGCGACGAGCGCCGAGGCGGCGGCCAACACCCGTTGCGGGGTGACGAGTTCGGGCGGGCCCTGGACGGTGACCCGACGTCGCCCGGCCGCGCTGACGGTCACCGGGCCGCCGAGTTCGAGCTCCAGCAGGCGGGCGAGCGGCTCGGCGTCGAGGTCGGCGTCAGCTTCGACGGAGTACTCGAACCGCACGGTGCGGGTGGGGGCCTGCCGCAGCAGGTCGTGCAGCCGACCGGTGTGGACGACCCGGCCGGCGTCCACCACCACGACGTGCTCGCAGATGGCGCTGATGTCCGCGACGTCGTGGCTGGTGAGCAGCACGGTGGTGCCGCGCTCGGCGGCCACCCGGTTGACGAGCTGGTGCACGGCCTCCTTCAGCAGCAGGTCGAGGCCGATGGTGGGCTCGTCGAGCAGTAGCACGGCGGGGTCGTGGAAGAGCGCGGCGGCGACCTCGGCGCGCATGCGCTGACCGAGGCTGAGGGTGCGCACCGGGCGGTCGGCGAGCTCGCCGAGGTCAAGGAGCTCGTCGAAGAGCCGCAGGTTGGCCTGGGCGACGGCCGGCGGCAGGTCGTGCAGCCGGGTCAGGATCCGGAACGAGTCGGCCACCGGCAGGTCCCACCACAGCTGGGTGCGGTGGCCGAACACGACGCCGACGGCGCGGGCGTGGGCGTAGCGGTCCTCGCGCGGCTCACGGCCGGCGACCAGGCAGCGCCCGGAGCCGGGGGTGAGCACCCCGGCGAGGATCTTGATCGTGGTGGACTTGCCGGCGCCGTTGACGCCGAGATAGGCCGTGCGTTCGCCGGCCGGCACGCTGAAACTGACCCCGTCCAGCGCGCGGACCTCGGTGGTCTCTCCCGTGAACAGGCCGCGCACCGCGCCCCAGAGCCCGGGCCGGGTGGCGCGCACCCGGAACACCTTGGTCAACTCGTGTGCCTCGATCATGCCGTGGTTCATGCCCTTCCCCGGTGTACGTCGTCGATGGCCCGCCCCAACCGGCGTATCGCGTCGGTGAGTTCGTCGGGCTCGATGACGAAGGGCGGCGCGAGGCGCAGGGTCTGGCCGCCGGGCATCACCCGCACTCCGAGGTCCAGCGCGCGCCGGTACACCCGGTCGGCGGCGGCCGGGTCGGGCGCCCTGGTGGCCCGGTCGGCGACGAGTTCGACGCCCCACAGCAGGCCGAGGCCGCGCACCTCGCCCACGGCGGGGTGGTCGGCGAGCTCGCCGAGCGCGGCGGCGAGGACGGCGCCGAGCTCGGTGACCCGGGCCAGCAGGTCGTCGCGGCGCAGCACGGTGAGGGTGCTCGCGGCGGCGGCCAGGCCGACGGCGTGGCCGCCGTAGGTGGAGCCGGGGCCGCCGGCGGCCCGCCAGGTCCGCTCGTCCAGCACCCGGTTGCTGCCGGCGAGCACGGCGACGGGGTGTCCCGAGCCGACGCCCTTGGCGAGGGTGACCAGGTCGGGGCTGAGGCCGTAGTGCTCGGCGGCCAGGAAGCGGCCGGTGCGGCCGCCGCCGGTCAGCACCTCGTCGGCGATCAGCAGCACCCCGTGCTCGGCGCAGGCCCGGCCGACGACCTCCCAGTAGCCGGATGGCGGCACGATCACCCCGGCGGCGCCCTGCACCGGTTCGGCGAGCAGGGCGGCGACGTCGGGCCTGGCGACGGCCTGCCGCACGGTGAGGCGGGCGCAGAGCAGGTCGCAGGAGGGGTAGGTGGCGTCGAAGGGGCAGCGGTAGCAGTACGCGGGGTAGCCGAGCAGCGCGGGCGCCGGCGGCTCGGTCCCCACGTCCCACTGGACGGGGGCGCGGGCGCCGCGGGTCTTGCCGTGGAAGCCGCGGCGCAGCGCGGCGATCCTGGTGCGGCCCGGGGTCGCGGCGGCGTGAGCGGCGCGCAGCGCGGCCTCGACGACCTCGGCGCCGGTGGTGAAAAAACCGAGGGCGCCCAGGTGTTCCGGCAGCATCCTGGCCAACGCGCGGGCGGCGGCGAGCCGCGCCGGCGTCGGGTTGTCGTGCACGTTGACCAGCCGGGCCGCCTGCGCGGTGACGGCCCGCACCACCTCGGGGTGGCTGTGCCCGAGCGACTGCGTCATCGTCCCGGCCACGAGGTCCACGTACTCCCGCCCGTCCACGTCCACGAGCGTCGCGCCACGCCCGTAGGCGAACACCCGCCGCCCGAGCGACGTCTCCTGACTGGCCGTCGGCGGCAGATGCGCGGCCTCGGCGGCCAGGTGCGCCTCACCGGCGGCGCCGGGGAACGCGTCGTCGTGCTGTCCGCCGTCCGTCCCTTCCGGTGCTGCCGCGGGCGGTGTCATCGGGGGGTGCCCGTCAGTTCGGCGTGGAGGAGGCGGCGTTCGATGGCGGGGGCGGTGGCGGGGTCGGCGGCCGCCTTCCAGCGGCGCACGGCGGTGCGGAGGGTGGCGGTGTCGGCGTGCCGGAGCGCGGCCGTGAAGCGCGGCAGGTCCGCGCCGCGGCGGGCCGCCTCCGGGGTGGGCGGTGGTCCGGTCGGCGGCGGGTCTGCGATCGGGGGGCGGTCGCCGAGGAGCGCGGGGGCGAGCTCGGGGGAGAACAGCGGCGTGAGTTCGCGCCGCCGCTCCGTCGGGGCCAGGACGCGCAGCAGCTTGACGGCCAGCGCCTCCTCCGGATGGCCGGCGACGCCGCCCCAGGCGGCGATCGCCGCGGCCGGCAGGGTGCTGAACGCGGCGAGCAGCGCCACCGAAGCGGCCGCCGGGTGGCCGCGCAGCGCGCGGCCGGCGCGGTCGCACCAGTCGGCGAGCCCGGCGCCGGGTCCGGCGGTGGCCGTCGGGAGCAGACCGAGCAGCATCTCCCAGCAGTCCAGCTGTACTTCCGGCAGCTCGGCCGCCACTCCGGCGGGCAGCGGCGCGGGTTGGACGTCGGCGTAGAGCAGCCGCACCAGGCGGTGCGGGGTGCGCTGGACGCGCCAGCAGTCCTCGTGGGCGTGGTCGGCGAGCAACTCCTCGACGGTGACCGGCTCGGCGGACAGGTCGGTGCGCACCCGCCCGTCCCCGGTGGCCTCGAAGTGGTACAGCTCGTCCGGGTGGCTGCCGCCCCGCAGCGGGGCCGCGTGCCGCTCGATCGCCGCGAGCAGCGCGTCGCCGCGCCGCAGCAGCGCGCCGCGGCGTTCCCCGGTGAGCGGGCCGGCGTACCGCTTGAGCCGCAGCAGTTCCTCGGAGAACGCCTGCACCAGGAAGGGGGTGGTCAGCCGGTGGCTCATGGCCAGGCCCAGGTAGGGGAAGACGGCGCAGGAGCGGCAGCCCGGACGCCGCCCGACCTCGTGGTCGCGGACCCGGATCAGTTCGGGGTCCTCGACGAGCTGACGATAGGGCCGGTCCCAGGGCAGCGAGGCGTCCCACTCGTGGTAGCAGGGCAGCATGACCCGGCCGTCCGGGCCGACGGTCAGGATCCGCGTGTTGGCGCCGCAGTGGGTCTCGGTGGTCGGGTCGAGGGTCCGCAGGTGGTGCAGGAAGGCGAGGCTGACGACGGTGTACGGCTCGTAGCGCAGTTCGCCGACGCGGCGGGCCAGTTCGGCCGTCGGCAGGCTGGGCGGCGGCGGGGTCGCCGGCTCGGCGGCCGGGTTGGCGCGGCCGTTGACGGCGGCGAGCTTGAGCATCCGGACCGAGCCGGCCGGGCGCAGCTCGCGTTGGGCGGCGAAGTAGCTGAACATCGGCGACAGGTAGACCGGCACCCGCGCCCGCTGCGCGTAGGAGACGATCTCGGGCAGCTCCGCCGCGTTCTGCCCGGACACGACGCAGATCAGCTTGAGGTTGTCGGCACCCGCCGCGCCGAGGTCCCGGACCAGGTCCAGGGTGCGGTCGAGCGTGTCGGTGCCGCGGATGCCGTGGTAGCGCTCGGCGTCGAGGGTGTCGAGCGAGATGTTGACGGTGCCGAGCAGCGGCACGATCTCGCGGGCCGCGGCCGGGAAGCGGATGGCGTTGGTGGTGAGGTCGACGGACATGCCGAGCTGGTGGGCGTGGCGGACGGCGGCGGTGACCTCCCGGTGCAGCGCCGGCTCGCCGCCGGTGAGGTCCACGTAGGTGACGCCGAGTTCGGCGAGCTCGTCGAGGCAGCGGCGCAGCCCGTCCGCGGTGAGCTCCCGGTGGCCGTCGAAGACCGGGTCCTGCCAGACGTTGCAGTAGCCGCAGCGCGCGTTGCACCGGAAGGTGAGGTAGAGCCGGGCGTGCCGGAACCGGCTGGCTGCTGGCGCCATGCGGACCTCCCAGGTGTGCGGCCCCCGGCTGAGCGGGCGCGGCGCGGACGCGGTGGAGCGGTGTGCTCGCGGGTCAGCGCGGCTCGGTGGTCAGCGCCGTGTGGATCTCGGCGTCGCTGACGTCGTCGGCGATCACCGTCTCCCCCAGGTCGACGGGGAGGACGAAGCGCAGCCGGCCGTCGCGGATCTTGCGTATCTGGCCGAGCGCCGCGACGGTGGCGGCCGGGTCGACGGGCGCGGGCAGCGCGCCCAGCGTGACGGGCAGGCCGACGGTGGCCAGCAGGGCGGTGATCCGCCGCAGGGTCGCCGGGTCGAGCAGGCCGCGCCGCTCGGCGATGCGGGCGGCGCAGGCCATCCCGAAGGCGACGGCCTCACCGTGCAGGACGGGACCGTAGCCGGTGACGGTCTCGACGGCGTGGCCGATGGTGTGCCCGAAGTTGAGGGGGCGGCGCAGGTCGTTCTCGTAGGGGTCCTTGGCGATCAGCCGGCACTTCACGGCGCTGGCGCCGTGCACCAGCGCGGCGCTGGCGTCCGGGTCGGCGGCCAGCAGCTCCCGGTACCGGGTCTCGATCAGCTCGAAGAGGGCGGGCGAGGCGATGACGCCCTTCTTGATGGCCTCGGCGAGGCCGGCCCGCAGCTCGCGCTCGTCCAGCGTGGCGAGGTAACCGACGTGTGAGACCACGGCCTTGGGCTGGTGGAAGGCGCCGATCAGGTTCTTGGCGGTGGCGTGGTCGACGGCGACCTTGCCGCCGAGCGCGGCGTCGACCTGGGCGAGCAGGGTGGTCGGCACGTTCACGTACGGGAGGCCGCGCATGTAGGCGCTGGCCACCCAGCCGACGGTGTCGGTGATCACCCCGCCGCCGACGGCGAGGATCACGTCGCGCCTGGCGAGGCGGGTGCCGGCCAGCCAGTCGAGCAGGGCGGCGGCGGTCGGCAGGCTCTTGCTGGCCTCGCCGGCCGGGATGGTGGTCGAGGCGACGTCGAGGCCGGCGGCGGCGAGGCCACCGGCGAGCCGGTCGGCGTGCAGCGCGGCCACGTTGTCGTCGGTGATCAGGGCGACGCGGCGGCCGTCGATCTCGGTGCGTAAGCGGTGCACCGCGGCGGCCTCGTCCTGGCACACGTGGACGGGGTAGGTGTCGTGCCGGGTGGCCGCGCCGATGATCGGGTCGTCCGGGTCGGCGGGCAGGTCGAGCCGCTCGGATACGCGGACATACGTGGTCATGTATCCCCCAGACTCGGTGGTCAGGGCCGCCTCATCGCAGCCACCAATTCTCACCTGAGAACGTTCCGGGGGCAACACTGCGGGCGTGCGCGCACCCGGCGCGCGCTGACCGGCCGTCAGTTCGCGGCGTCCTCCGCCTCCCCGGCGAGCTCGGCGAGCGGGACGGGGACGGCCAGCGGACGGGAGGCGGTGGCGCGCGCGTCGCCCTCGTCCGGCGACCGCCCGTCGAGGGCGGCGGTGAGGCAGGCGGCGGCGAAACCGCAGACCCGCCCCTGGCACCAGCCCATGCCGAGCCGGGTCAGCATCTTGACGGTCCTGGCGTCCGCCGCGCCGAGCTCGGCGTGCGCGGCGCGCACCGCGGCGTGCGGGACCTCCTCGCACCGGCACAGCAGCGTGTCGTCGGTGAGCCAGCGGTGCCAGCCGGCGGGGACCGGGTGGGCGCGGTGCATCGCGGCGGCGAACGCGCGGTGCGCGCGGATGGTGGCGCGCAGCCGGCGGACGCCGGGCTCCTGGGGGCCGGCGCCGGCCAGCACGTGCCCGGCGAGCCGGCCCTCGGCCAGGCTGAGGGTGGCGCCGCCGACGCCGGTGGCCTCGCCGGCCACCAGGACGCCGGGCACGTCGGTGCGTTGGTCCCGGTCGACGTCGACGACGAGCGAGCCGTCGACGTCGAGGCGGGTGGCGACGCCGAGTTGCAGCGGGAGTTCGAGGGCAGGGGTGAAGCCCCAGCCGAGGGCGACCAGGTCGACCTCGACCTCGCCGGGCACGGGGCGCGGCACGCCGTCGCGGCCGACGACGGCGCGGCGGACGGCGCGCACCCGGTCGGTGCCGAGGATCTCGGCGACGGCGGTGCGGGGGCGGTACGGGACGCGGTGCCGGGCGAGGGCGGCGGCGTAGCCTGCGGCCTCGGCGAGCTTGCCCGGCACGGGGAGCACGGCGCGGGCCTGCCGGGCCCAGCGGAGCGGCGAGTTGGCCTCCCAGACGCCGACGACGCGGGCGCCGGCACGGGCAAGACCGGTGGCCACCGGCAGCAGGAAGGGGCCGGTGCCGGCGACCACCACGCGCCTGCCGGCGACCGTGCGGTGCCCCTTGAGCAGCGCCTGCGCGCCGCCGGCGGCCACCACACCGGGCAACGTCCACCCGGGCACGGGCAGTTGCCGGTCGGCACCGCCGGGGCACAGGACGACGGCCGCGGCCTCGACCGGCCCCGGCAACGGCCGGACGCCGTCGTGCACGGGCGTCGTCTCGACCCGGAAGCGGCCGTCGTCCTCGCGGGTCACCAGCCACACCTGTTGCCCCGGCCGGTAGTCGATCCGCCCCGCGGCCACCTGCGCGCGCAACCGCCGCCACCAGCCGGCGAACGGACCGCGGACGTCGTCGTCCGCCGCGTGCCGCCAGTACTGCCCACCGGGCCGCTCCCCCGCGTCCAGCAGCACCACCGACACCCCACGCTCCGCGGCCGTCACCGCGACGCCGAGACCTGCCGGCCCGGACCCGACGACCACCACGCCCGCCGAAGGCGGGCGATCGGCGACCGGCCGGTCCCCGGCCAGGGCCTGCGGCGCGGAGGTCAGCGGCGCTGCGCCCGCACCCGCCCCTCGCCGGTGGCCGGCGGCCGGCATCCGCGGCGCTGCGCCTTCGGCGCAGGCCGGTGCCGCCGGCGGGCCGGAAGCGGCGTTGGCGTGCTCCTTGAGCGTGTCCGCCTGAGGCCCGGCGGGCTCGTCCGCGACAGCCTCGGCGTTCCCGGCCGGCGCGCCAGCGCCGGCGGGCGTCTCCGCCTGGGGAGTACCGCCCCCGGCGGCGCGCCGCGGCGCGCCGCCTCCGGCGAGGGCTGAACCGGAAGCGACGCCGGCGTCATCCGGGGGCGCGGCCGGGCCCTCGCCGCCGCGGGCTCGCGGATCGGCGGCGGAACGCGCCGCAGGCGGACCGGCCGCCTCGCCGGAGGTGGACGGGCTGGCGGGCGAGGGCCGCTCCGGGGTGCCGGCGTCGGCGCGCGCCGTGGCAAGCCCGGCCGCACCATCCGCCGGTGGCGGGGACGGGGCCGCAGGCCCCGGAAGTTCAGGGACGGGGGTCGACGAGACCCGCATGCCGTCCCGCACAGGGACCACGCAGGTGCGTTGGGGTGGGGCATCGTCGATGGTGGCGAGGCAGTCGTGGCAGGAGCCGATGCCGCAGAAGAGGCCGCGGGGGCGGCCCGCGTGGCGGGTGGTGCGCCAGGCGGGGATGCCGGCGGCGATGAGCGCGGCGGCGACGGACTGGCCGGGGCGGGCGGGTAGTTCGCGGCCCTCGTAGAAGATTCTCACGCGACGGGCTCCCAGCGTTCGGGCGCGAACGGCGCCAGGTCGAGGGTGGGTTCGGCTCCGGTGAGGGCCTGGGCGAGCAGCTGGCCGGTGCCGGCGGAGAGGCCGATGCCGGCGCCCTCGTGGCCGCAGGCGTGCCAGAGTCCTGGCAGCCGCGGGTCGGGGCCGATGACCGGCAGGTGGTCGGGGCAGTAGGGGCGGAAGCCGTGGTAGGCGCGCAGGGCGCGGACGCCGGCGAGGACCGGGAAGAGGCCGACGGCGCCGCGCGCCAGCAGGGCGAGCGCCTGGCGCGAGGGGCGGCGGTCGAAGCCGACGCGCTCCCGGGTCGAGCCGATCAGCACCGTGCCGGCCGGGGTGCCCTCGACGACCGGCGAGGACTGGAGCGCGGCGTCGGAACTGCCCACGTCCCCCACGTACTCCGCCGCGTAGACCTTGTGCCGGATGACCAGCGGCAGCGGCTCGGTGACCAGCACGAAGCCGCGCCGCGGCAGCACCGGCAGGTGGACGCCGGCGAGGGCGGCGACCTCGCCGGCCCAGGTGCCCGCCGCGTTGACCACGGCGGGGGCGTCCAGCCGCCGGGACGGGGTGGTGACGCCGACCACCCGGCCCCGGGCGCTGCGGATCTCGGTGACCGGGGCGCCCGTCAGCACCTCGGCGCCCGCGGCGCGGGCGAGTCGCAGCAGGTGGGCGACCAGCAGCACGGGCTGCACCTGGGCGTCCTCCGGGTAGTACGCCCCGCCGGCCAGGTCGGGGCGCAACAGCGGCTCGACCGTGCCGAGTTCGCCGGCACCGAGGTCGTCCACGCGGACGCCGGCGGCCCGTTGGCGGTCGGCCAGGGCGCGCAGCGCGGATAGGGAGGCGTCGGTGGCAGCCACCACCAGGCCGCCCTTGGACTCGAACTCCCAGTGGTGGCCGTGCTCGGCGAGCTCCGCGCGCCACACCCGCTGGGAGTGGCGCGCGAGGTCGAGCTCGGGCCCGGCGTCCTTGTCGGAGACCAGCACGTTGCCCTCGCCGGCGCTCGAGGTGCCGCCGCCGATCGGGCCGCGGTCGACGACCAGCACCCGCAGGCCGGCGTGGGCGGCGAAGTAGGCGGTGGCGGCGCCCACCGCGCCGGCGCCCACGACGATCACGTCGTACGACGATGCGGGAGACGTCACGTGCCGCCGGCCCACTTTCCTCTGACATGGCCGATGTGGCGCTCCATCAGCTGCTGCGCGCCGGCCGCGTCGCCCGCCTCGACCAGGTCGAGCAGCTGGTGGTGTTCGAGCGCCGACTCCTCCAGGCGGCCGGACTCCAGCAGCGGGGTGAGGCCCAGCAGGCGGGTGCGGGAGCGGAGTTCGGAGACGATGGTGGACAGCTGGGTGTTGCCGGCGTAGGCCAGCAGCGCCAGGTGGAAGACGCGGTCGGCGTTGATGTAGGCGACCAGGTCGCCGTCCCTGACCGCGTCCACGATGGCCTGGGCGAGCTCGCGCAGCCGCGGGAAGTCGGCTGCCGGGATCACCGGCACCACGTCCCGCACGGTGGGCGGTTCGAGGAGGAGCCGCACGTGGGTGACCTCGTCCAGCTCCTCGTCCGGCACCACCCTGACCCGGTAGCCCTTGTTGGGCAGCGCCTCCACCATGCCCTCGCGGACCAGGTCGAGCATGGCCTCCCGCACCGGCGTCGCGGAGATGCCGAACATGGTGCCGAGCGTCGGCGCCGAATAGACCGCGCCCGGCTTCATCTCCCCGGAGATGACGGCGGCGCGCAACGCGTCGGCCACCATCTCGCGCAGCCGCTCGCGCTTGTTCAGTGGTTGCAGACCGGCGATGGGCGCCGTCTCCATGTCTCGTCTCCTCGTCGGACCCTGATCGGGTGTGCCACTCGCCGCGGGGCGAGTTCGCGAAATCGCGTACTGCCGTTCTTACATGAGGAACCCCGCGGGGAACGGATCGGTCGGGTCCAGAAGGTACTGGGCGGTGCCGGTGATCCAGGCACGGCCCGTGATGGTGGGCACCACGGCCGGCAGTCCGCCGACGGTGGTGGCCGCCACGAGCCGGCCGGTGAACGTGGTGCCGATGAAGGACTCGTTGACGAAGTCGGTGTCCAGCGGCAGTTCGCCGCGGGCGTGCAGCTGGGCCATCCGGGCGCTGGTGCCGGTGCCGCAGGGTGAGCGGTCGAACCAGCCGGGGTGGATGGCCATGGCGTGCCGCGAGTGCCGGGCGGTGGAGCCCGGTGCCTCCAGGTAGACGTGGTGGCAGCCGACGATGTCGGGGCGCTCGGGGTGGGTGGGCGGGTGCCGCGCGTTGATGGCGGCCATCAGGTCGAGCGCGGTGTCGATCATCCGGGCGCCGGCGGCCCGTTCGAAGGGGATGCCGAGGTCGTCGAGGCGGACGATGGCGTAGAAGTTGCCGCCGAAGGCCAGGTCGTGCCGGACCTGGCCGAGGCCCGGCACGTCGACGACCTGGTCGAGGGCGACGGCGAACGAGGGCACGTTGCGGATGGTGACGGAGGTGGCGGCGCCGTCCGCGACGGCGACCTCGGCGACGACGAGGCCGGCGGGGGTGTCGAGGCGGACGGTGGTGACCGGCTCGGTCACCGGCACCATGCCGGTCTCGACCAGCACGGTGGCCACCCCGATGGTGCCGTGCCCGCACATCGGCAGCACGCCGCTGACCTCGATGAAGAGCACGCCCATGTCGGCGTCGGGGCGGGTGGGCGGCTGGAGGATGGCGCCGCTCATCGCGGCGTGGCCGCGCGGCTCGTACATCAGGAAGGTGCGCAGCTCGTCCCGGTGTTCGATGAACCAGGTGCGCCGCTCGGCCATGGTGGCGCCGGGGAGCACGCCCACGCCGCCGGTGACGACGCGGGTGGGCATGCCCTCGGTGTGCGAGTCGACGGCGTGCAGGACGCGGCTGCTCCTCACCGGTGCCCCTGGGCGAGGAGTTCCTCGGTGAGGCGGGTGATGGCGGCGACGGCCTCGGCGGACAGCGGGCTGCGCGGCGGCCGGCAGGCGCCGCCCTTGCGACCGGCGGCGTCCATGGCGACCTTGATGGCCTGCACGAACTCGGTCTTGGAGTCCCAGCGCAGCAGCGGGTGCAGCGCCCGGTAGAGGGGGAGCGCCTTGGCCACGTCGGCCGGGTCGCCCGAGGTGGCGAGGCGGTAGAGCTCGACGGTGCTGGCGGGCAGGGCGTTGGTGACGCCGGCGATCCAGCCGACGGCGCCGGCGAGGCCGAGTTCGAGGACGACGTCGTCGGAGCCGATCACCAGGTCGAGTTCGGGCGCGAGCTCCCGCAGTTCGTAGGCGCGCCGCACGTCGCCGCTGAACTCCTTGACGGCGACGATCAGTCCTTCGGCGTGGAGCCGGGCGAGCAGCCGCGGCGTGAGGTCGACCTTGGTGTCGATCGGGTTGTTGTAGGCGACGACGGGCAGGCCGACCGCCGCGACTGCGCGGAAGTGGTGGACGACGGTCTCCTCGTCGGCGCGGTACGAGTTGGGCGGCAGCAGCAGCACGGAGCCGGCGCCGGCCTCGGCCGCGGCCTCGGCCCAGCGCGCCGACTCCAGGGCGCCGTACGCGCTGACGCCCGGCATCACGCCGAAGCCCTCGGGGGCGGCGGCGACGGCGGTGGTCACGACGGCGGCGCGCTCGGCGTCGGTGAGCGTCTGGTACTCGCCGAGCGAGCCGTTGGGGCAGACGCCGTCGCAGCCGCCTGCGGCGAGGAAGGCGATGTGGTCGGCGTAGGCGTCGTGGTCCACGTCGCCGGCCGCGGTGAACGGAAGGGCGGCGGCGACGTGCACGCCGCGCCATGCCTCGCGCGGGGTGGTGGGCACGGGGTGGTCTCCTGTCGGGTCGGGGAGCCTTCCCCCTCAGGGTGGCTCAGTACAATGTCACATGTCAAAAGCGGTCCGGGGAATGGGCGGTTGACCCGCCCGCCGCTCACAGCAGGCCCCGCACCCACTCCTCGACGCCGCCGGCCGAGATCGGCAGCGCGCCGGACAGCACCTCGGCGCCGTCCTCGGTGACCAGCAGGTCGTCCTCCAACCGCACGCCGATGCCGCGCAGTTCGGGCGGCAGCGTGAGGTCGTGCGGGTGGAAGTAGAGGCCCGGCTCCACGGTGAGCACCATGCCGGGCGCCAACGGCGCGCCCTGGTACGCCTCGTAGCCGGAGCGGGCGCAGTCGTGCACGTCCAGGCCGAGGTGGTGGCCGATGCCGCAGACCAGGTAGCGGCGGTGCTGCTGCCCGGCCGGCGACAGCGCCTCGTCGACGGAGACCGGCAGCAGCCCCCAGTCGTGCAGGCCCCGGGCGACCGCCTCCATGGCCGCGAAGTGGAAGTCGGCGTAGGTGCGGCCGGGAGCCACCTGGGCGAGACCGGCCAGGTGCGCGGCCTCGACCAGGTCGTGGACCCGCCGCTGCGCCTCGGTGAACCGGCCGCCGGGCGGCACGGTCCTGGTGACGTCGGCCGTGTACAGCGACCTGGTCTCCACGCCCATGTCGAGCAGCAGCGGCTGGTCGGGCAGCACGGGACCGTCGCAGCGCACCCAGTGCAGGGTGGCGGCGTGCGGTCCCGAGCCCACGATGGTGGCGTAACCGGGGCCGTTGCCCACGGTGCGGGCGTGCCGGTCGAAGGTGCCCTGGAGCCACCGCTCGCCGCCGGCGGCGACGGCCGTGGGGATCTCACCGACGACGGCGGCGAAGCCCGCCACGGTGTGGTCCACGGCCTGCCGGAGCTGCTCGATCTCCCAGGCGTCCTTGACCATCCGCAGGTCGGAGAGGGCGGTGGCGAGTTCGGGGTCGGCCTTCAGGCCGTGCCGGCGGACGAGGTCGGGTTCGGTGCCCGGGGTGGCGCCGGCGCCGGCGACCCGGGAGAGGGCGGCGTCGAGGTCGGCGAGCGGGCGGACCTCGACGCCGAGCGCCCGGGCCCAGTCGGCGACGCCAGGGGCTGGGCCGACCCACAGCTCGCCGTGGGCGGCGTCGGCGAAGAAGCCGGTCTCGCCCGGCCTGGCGGGCGGCGGGAGGTAGAGGGTGGCGGCGTGGTCCTGGGGGTCGCCGCGGCCGGCGGTGAGGACCAGCACGGCGTCCTCGACGGCGCATCCGGTCAGCCAGACGAAGTCGCTGTCGGCGCGGTAGTCGTAGGCGGTGTCGTTGCTGCGGACCGGGGCGCGGCCGGCACCCGCGACCACGGTGCCGGGGCCGAGGCGGGCGACGAGCCGGGCGCGGTGGTCGGCGGCGGCCTCGGCGGCGCCGGGCGGCAGCGGCACGGGGGTGTCCACCTCGGCCCAGCCGGTGCCGATGGCGGTGGTGAAGGCGGACACCTCGGTGAGGCGTGGGGGTCGGGTGCCGGCGTAGGGGGGCCGGCTCGTGGTCGGTTCCGTCATCTCCGTTCTCCTCCTCGGTCGCGCATCAGCTCGCGCAGCCGGGAGAAGACCCGGCCCGAGGCGAGCCCGTCGTGTTCGTGCTCGTTGGTGATCCACACCTGGGTGTTTCCGAGCCGGGCTGCGGTGGCCAGTTGGAGGTGGAAGTCGACGTACAGGTCGTCGTGGTAGAGGGCGGCGACCACCGGCACCTCGTTGGCGGCCAGCCGGTCCAGGTCGTACAGCGGCGGCCAGTCGGTGCGGGCGGCCAACTCCTCGCAGGCGGCGTGGAACGGGCGCAGCGCCCTGATCTCGGTCGTCATCCAGGGGTAGGCCATCTCGCCGGTGAAGAACAGCGGCCTGGCGTCCGGCGCGAACTCGGGGTGGTGGGCGCGTTCCCGCTGGGCGGCCCAGCCGGTGGGGCCGCCGCCCGCGCCGTGGGCGTAGATGGATTCCTGGAGGGTCCAGAACAGCGGGCTGCCGGTGTTCGAGGTCCGGACCATGACCTGTTCGAGGAAGGTGTCGGAGAGCCGGCCCGGCGCGGCGAAGGCGTCCTCGAGCAGCCAGTGCAGCCGTTCCGTGCCGGGCTTCATGCCGAGGTCGAGACCGAGCGACTGGAAGCGGTGGACGGTGAGCCGGTCGCCGTCCGGCAGCCGCACGTCGTCCTCGCCGAGCAGGTCGGCGACGGCGGCGGCGATCTCCGCGTCGCCCGGGTGGCGCCGGTAGAACTCGCGGTTCCTGGCGGCCACCCGGGGATAGGTGCGGCGGTACACCTCGGCCGCGTCGGGCGGCAGCCCGGGCAGCCCGCCGGTGACATAGCAGCCGGTCAACGCCTCGGGGGCGCGGGAGAGGTAGGTGAGGGTGACGAAGCCGCCGTAGCTCTGGCCGAGGGTGGCCCAGCGCCGGCCGCCGTAGACGGTGCGCCGCAGGTGTTCCGCGTCGGCGACGATCGAGTCGGCCCGGTGGAGAGCGAGGAGTTCGGCGCCGGCCGCGCCCGAGCCGAGGGCCGTCATGACGGCGCCGTCGATCGGGCTGGAGCGGCCGGTGCCGCGCTGGTCGAGCAGCACCACCCGGTAGTGGTCGAGCGCTTCGCCGAGCCAGCCGGACCGGTCGAGGGGGCGCGGCGAGCGCCCGCCGGGCCCGCCCTGGAGGAAGAGCAGCAGCGGCAGCTCCTCGGCGCGCCGCTCCGGGGCGACGACCTCGCGGGCGAAGACCTCGACGGTGCGCCCGTCGGGCGCCGACCAGTCGAGCGGGGCGGTCACCCGGTGCTCGGTGATCCACAGGCCGCGCAACGGGTAGCCGGGGTCGGGTTCGGGGTCGGCCGTCATGCGTCGTCTCCTCGGTCACGGGCGCGGGCCCGGCGGGCGGCCTCCCACTCGGGGCGGATCCGCGGCACGGCGGCCAGCAGGGTGCGGGTGTACTCGTGTCGGGGGGCGCCGAACACGGCGTCGCGGTCGCCGCTCTCGACGACCCGGCCCTGGTGCATCACGGCGACGCGGTCGGCGAGTTGGCGGACCACGGCGAGGTCGTGGGCGATGAACAGGTAGCCGAGGCCCTCCTCGCGTTGCAGCCGCCGCAGCAGGTTGATCACCTGGGCCTGGACGGACACGTCGAGCGCCGAGACGGCCTCGTCGCAGATCACCACCTTCGGTCCGACGGCCAACGCCCGGGCGATGCCGATGCGTTGCGCCTGCCCGCCGGAGAACTGCGCCGGGTAGCGGGTGGAGTGGTCCGGGTCGAGGCCGACGCGCTCCATCAGGGCGCGGGTGAAGGCACGGGCGCCGCCCGGCACTTCGCGGCCCTGGTAGGTGAGCGGCGCGGTCACGATGCGTTCGACGGTGTGCCGGGGGTTCAGCGAGGAGTAGGGGTCCTGGAAGACGACCTGGACGCCGGAACGGAAGCGGTGCAGGGCCGCGCCGGTGCGGCGGGTGACGTCCTCGCCCTCGAACTCGACGGTGCCGGCCGTGGCGTCGAGGAGTCGGGCGACGAGCCGGGCGGTGGTGGACTTCCCGGACCCGGACTCGCCCACCAGGGCCAGGGTCTCGCCCGCGCGCAGCTCCAGGTCGACGCCGTCGACGGCGCGCAGCACGGGCCGCCGGGCGAAGGGGGCGCCGCCGCGCAGCGTGAACTCGCGGACCAGGCCGCGGGCGGTGAGCAGGGGTGCGGTGCCGGTCATCGTTCGCCCTCCCGCGGGGTGTCGGGCGCCGCCGCCTCGACGGTGCGCAGCTCGCCGACCTCGTCGTCGAGCCGGGGCACCGCGTCCAGCAGGGCGCGGGTGTACGGGTGCCGTGGGTCGGAGAACAGCCGGGCGACCGGGGCGCGTTCGACGCAGCGGCCGGCGCGCATCACGACGACGTCGTCGACCATCTCGCTGACCACGGCCAGGTCGTGGGTGATGAGCACAAGACCGGTTCCGGTGTCGCGCTGGATCTCCTTGAGGAGCGCGAGGATCTGCGCCTGCACGGTGACGTCGAGCGCGGTGGTGGGCTCGTCCGCGATCAGCAGGTCGGGTTCCGTGGAGAGCGCGATGGCGATCATGACGCGCTGCCGCATGCCGCCGGAGAACTGATGCGGGTAGTGGCCGGCGCGGCGGGCCGCGTCGGGGATGCGGACGCGTTCCATGGCCTCGACGGCGACCCGGCGCGCCTGCCGCCGGGTGACCCCGGCGCGGTGGGCGCGGTAGGCCTCCTCGATCTGGAAGCCAACGGTGTAGTAGGGGTTGAGCGAGGAGAGCGGGTCCTGGAAGACCATGGCGATCCGGTCGCCGCGGATCCCCCGCATGCGACGCTCCGGCAGTCCCGCGATCTCCTCGCCGGCCAGCCTGATGTGGCCGGTGAGCCGGGCATCGGGCGGCAGCAGGCCCATGACGGCCAGGCTGGTCATGGACTTGCCGGAGCCCGACTCGCCGACGATGCCGAGCGAGCCGCCGGGTGGCAGGGCGAAGCCGAGGCCGCTGACCACCTCGGTGCCGCCGCCGGCGGGGGTGGGAAAGGCGATGGTGAGGTCCTGGACCTCCAACAGGGGCGTGGTCATGCGACGGTCAGCCTCACCCTCGGGTCGAGTGCCGTGTAGACGAGGTCGACGACGACGTTGCCGACGACGACGAAGGCGGCGGCCAGCAGGGTGACGCCCATGATCACCGGCTGGTCGTTGCGGCCGATGGCGTCGGCGGTCATCTTGCCGATGCCGTTGAGGCCGAAGACGGTCTCGGTGATGAGGGCGCCGCCGAGCAGCCCGGCGAAGTCCATGCCGAAGATGGTGGCGATCGGGGTGAGCGCGGGCCGCAGCGCGTGCCGGCGGATCACCTGTTGCCGTGGCAGGCCCTTGGCGCGGGCGGTGCGCACGAAGTTCTCGGCCAGGGTGTCGATGACGTTGGCCCGGGTGAGTCGCGCGTAGACCGAGGCGTAGGCGAAGGCGAGCACGATCCAGGGCATCAGGTAGCTCTGGAACCAGAGCGCGGGGTCGTCGCCGAAGGCGACGGCCTGCGGGAAGGGCAGCCATTCGAGCTCGACCACCAGCACGTACTGGAGGAGGAGCGCGAACACGTAGTTGGGGATGGAGAGGCCGGCCAGGGCCACCATCATGGCGCTCCGGTCCCACCAGGTGCCCTGCTTCAGGGCGCCGATCAGGCCGCCGGCGACGCCGGCGAGCAGCCACAGCACGGCGGCGCCGACGGCGAGGGTGACGGAGACCGGGAGGCGGTCGGTGATCATCTCCCAGACGGGCTGGCTGGACTGGAACGAGTAGCCGAAGCAGGGCGCGGCGCAGTGCACGGCGCCCTCGCCCGTGCCGTAGGTGCGGCCGGCGAAGAGGCCGCCGAGGAAGCCGGTGAACTGGGCGAACAGCGGCTCGTCGAGTCCGAGGTTGGTGCGGATGCGGTCGATCAGCTCGGGGGTGCAGTTCTTGCCGCAGATCTGTACGGCCGGGTCGGGCGAGAGGACGAAGAAGACGCCGAAGGTGAACAGGCAGACCAGCAGCAGGATCAGCAGGACGCCGGAGAGGCGCACGAACAGGTAGCGGGTCATCGGCGGGCCCCTCCCGGGTCGAGGACGGCGCGCAGCCGGTCGCCGAGGACGGTGAAGGAGAGCACCAGGAGGAAGAGGAAGGCGCCGGGGATGGCGAAGTAGCTGGGCACGACCGTGTACCAGTTGACGGAGGAGGCGATCATCTGGCCCCAGGAAGGGGTGGGTGGGACGACGCCGATGCCGAGGAAAGACAGGCCGGCCTCGGTGCCGATGTAGCCGGGGATGGCCAGCGTGGTCAGCACGATGATGGTGGAGCGCAGGTTGGGCAGGATCTCGCGGAACACGATGGTGGCGGTGGAGGCGCCCGAGGCGCGGGCGGCCTCCACGAACTCGCGCTGGGCGAGCGACATGGTCTGGCCGCGCACGACGCGGGCCAGGTAGGGCCAGCCGAACAGCGAGATGACGACGACCAGGGCCACCGAGCGGTTGCTCGCGGGGAGCGCCGACAGGATGGCGATCATGAAGATCAGCGCGGGGAAGGCCATCAGGAAGTCCATGACGCGGGAGATCACCCAGTCGACGCGGCCGCCGAGGTAGCCGGCGAGCATGCCGAGGACGACGCCGAGCAGGGTGGTCAGCGCGGTGGCGGAGAGCGCGATCAGCATGGAGACGCGGGCGCCGTAGACGATGCGCGCGAAGATGTCGCGGCCACTGCCGGGTTCGACGCCGAACCAGTGGTCCGAGCCGGCGCCGCCCCAGCCGCCGAGCGGCACGCCGGCGAGGTCGGGGTCGATGGCCTGCTGGTCGAACTCGTAGGGGCCCCAGCCGCTGAGTCTGACGATCAGCGGTGCGAACAGGGCCATCAGCACGATCAGCAGGATGTAGCCGCCGGCGAGCAGGGCTCCGGGGTCGCGGGTGAGGGCGCGCAGGGGTCGGGCGCCGGGCGCGCCGCCGGCCGTCGCCGGCGGCGCGCTCTGCTCCACGACCTCCAACTCGGTGGGGAGGACGGTCATCTCAGCCCCGCTCTGGGTCCCGCAGGCCGACGAGGACGAAGTCGATGCCGCCGCTGGCTGAGCCGGGGTTGGCGTAGATGCCGGTGATGTTCTCGCCGGGCAGGGTGATGCCGGACTCCACGGCGAGCGGCACGATGGGGGCGAGTTCCATGATCTCCTCGTCGAGCAGACCCCACTGCTCGTTGGCCGCGTCGAGGTCGGTCATGGCGCGGATCTCGTCGATGCGGGCGTTGATGTTCTCGTCGTTCAGCTGGGCGAGGTTGGGGTTGCCGACCTCGGTGATGCCGCGGCCGTCGAAGAGCGGCGGCAGGAAGGTGCTGGCCGAGGAGGCCCAGTCGGGGCACCAGCCGGTGATGGCGGCGTCGTGCTGGAGGGCCGGGGTGCCGATGGTCTCGTAGTAGGAGGAGACGTCGATGACGTTGAGCTCGATGTCGATGCCGAGCGGTTCGAGGGACTGCTGGATGGCCTCGGCCTGGGCCCGCATCTTCGGCTGGGAGCGGATGTCGAGGGTCATCTCGAAGCCGTCGCCGTAGCCGGCCTCCTCCAGCAGGGCGCGGGCGGCCTCCGGGTCGCCGCGGTGGCCCTCGCTCGGGTAGAGGTCGTACTCGCGGTACCCGGCGACGGTCGCGGGCAGGATGGTGGTGGAGATGTCGGCGAACTGGGTGCCGCCGCTGGCGTTCTGCACGGCCGCGCGGTCGACGGCGTAGTTGATGGCCTGCCGCACCCGGACGTCGTCGAACGGCTCCCTGGTGGTGTTGAGGCCCATGTAGGTCTGGCAGATGCCCTCCATCCGCTGCAGCCGGTCCTGGAGTTGGGGCGTCTGGACGCGGGGCAGGGTGGCGGGCTGGATGGTGAGGGAGATGGCGTTGGCGTCGGCGCCCTGGCCGGCGAGCAGCCGTTCGTCGATGGTGGCCGGGTCGAGGCCGATGACGAACTCCCAGCGGTCGGGGTAGGCGGCGCGGACCTCGTCGGTCTCGGGGTCCCACTCCTCGTTGCGGACCAGCCGGATCTCGCTGCCGGGCGTGTAGGAGTCGAGGCGGTAGGGCCCGGAGGCGATGATGTCGTTGATGAACTCGTCGCCGGCGCCGGTGCCTTCGGGGAAGGGCACGAAGCTGTTCTGGGCGACGACCGAGCCGAACTCGGGGTACGGCTCCCGCAGGTGGAAGACGATGGTGCGCTCGTCCGGGGTCTCGATGGTGTCGAGCGGGCCCGAGCGGTAGGGGCCCTCGTAGCCCTCGGGCGCGTCGATGACCTGCCGGGCGTAGGGCGAGCCGATGCCGATCTCCGGGTCCCAGGCGCGGGATATGCCGAACTTGACGTCGGCGGAGGTGATCGGGGTGCCGTCCTCGAAACGCACGCCCTCCTTGAGGGTGAAGGTCCAGGTGAGGCCGTCCTCAGAGGGGGTGCCCAGGTCGGTGGCGAGGTCGGGGACGATCGCCGAGGGGTCGTCGGCGTTCCCGGGGGCCGGGGTGGTCAGGGTGCGGTAGACGAGGCGGTAGAAGTTGTTGACGCCGCCGTCGAAGCCGCGGGCCGGGTCCAGGTAGGAGAAGTCGGCGTTCTGCAGCACGCGGACGGTGCCGCCGCGTTCGGGGGTGTCCGTGTAGGAGACGGAGCCGCCGTCGGAGTCGGCGGCTCCGCCGCCCGGGCCGCCGTTGGAACAGGCGCCGAGGGTGAGCACGGCGGCGGTGATGGCCGCGGCCGTGGCGAGGTGGGTTCTCTTCACTCGGGTTCCTTTCGCAAGCCGCTGGCGCCGGGGCGTTCCAGGGGGCGAGGGGGATCGGTCGTCTGGGGGTGTGGTGCTGGGGTCGTCAGAACCGGCGCAACCAGACGCGCATGGCGTCGGGCTCGCGGTTGCCCCACAGGAAGTAGGGGACGAGGCGGACGGGCGCGCGGGGCGCCGGGGTGGGCCGGGGGTCTGGCCCGGGGTCGGGGGTGAGCTCGGGGTAGAGCTCTCGGCCGGCCGGCGGCGCGGTGGCCAACTCGGCGGCGAGGGTGGTGACGTCAGGGCCGAGGTCCGGGTCGCCGACGCCCTCGTGGAAGGACGGCAGGTCGTCCGGGGCGAGCAGCAGGTCGTCGACGGGCGCGCCCGCGTCCTGCTGTTCGAGGCAGTAGACGAGGGGGCCGCGGAGCAGGGCGAGGGTGCCGCGGGTGGCGTCGAGGTGGGGGTGGGAGGCGACGGCGCGGACCCGCAGCGGCAGGTCGAGGACGAGGCGGTCGCCGGGCCGCCAGACGCGGGTGAGCCGCAGCCAGCCGGGGTCGGCGGGCGCGGCGGGGTGGTCGCCGAGCGTCGCGCTGGCGCCGCGCGCCCAGCCGGGGACCCGCAGCGCGAGGGTGACGGGCCGGTCGGCGGCCGCGTCGACCTCGACGGTCACCCGGCCGTCCCACGGGTAGTCGGTGGTGACGGTGACGGCGAGCGGCTCGGCGCGCAGCCGGGCGGCGGCGTAGAGGCCGATGGTGAGGGTGTCGGCGTCGGCGGTGGCGAGGTGGTCCTGGAGCTGCGCGTTCCAGCGGATGATGTTGGGCGGGCAGCAGGGGCAGCCGAACCAGGCGCGGCGCAGGAGTTCGCCGCCGGACTCGGCGCCGCTGCGCTGGTCGTGGTCGGGGCGGCGCTGGAGCGGGTTGTCGTAGAAGAAGGCGCGCCCGTCGAGCGAGGTGCCGACGGCGTAGGCGTTGAACAGCACCCGTTCGACGGTGTCGAGGACGTCCGCCCTGCCGGTGGCGAGGAAGAGCCGCCAGCCCCACTGCATGGTGCCGATGGCGGCGCAGGTCTCGGCGTAGGCGCGCTCGGGCGGGAGTTCGTAGCGGTCGCCGACGGCCTCGTCGGAGTGGCGGCTGCCGAGCCCGCCGGTGAGGTGGAGCTTGGTGTCCACCATGTCGTCCCACAGCGCCTGGAGGTGGGCCAGGAGTTCGACGTCGCCGGTCTCGACGGCGAGGTCGGTGGCGCCGGCCGCCAGGTAGGTCATGCGGACGGCGTGGCCGGTGGCGGACGGCAGTTCGCGCAGCGGGAGGTGGTCCTGGAAGTAGGAGGGCGGGAAGACGCTGTGCTCCAGCCGGCCGGCACCGCGGCGGTCGACGAAGAGCTGGGCCTGCCGCAGGTAGGCGGGCTCGCCGGTCTCCCGGTGGAGCTCGACCAGGGCCATCTCGACCTCGGGGTGGCCGCAGTAGAGGGGTTCGCCGTCGTCTCCGTAGCGCTGGACGACGAGGTCGGCGAAGCGGCGGGCGACGCGCAGCAGTCGGTGGTCGTCGAGTTGGCGGGCGGCGGCGACGGCGGCCTGGGTCAGGTGGCCGAGGTTGTACAGCTCGTGGCCCCAGGCCAGGTCGGACCAGGGGGACTTGGCCGGTTCCGGTCCCTGGAAGTAGCTGCCGAGGTAGCCGTCCTCGGCCTGGGCGCGCTCGATCAGCCGGACGCTCTCGGCGTAGAAGGCCTGGCTCTCGGCGTCCGCGGTGCCCCTGGCCAGCTCGTAGGCGAGGCCCTCCAACGTCTTGTACACGTCGGTGTCGAGGAACGGGTAACGACCGTGGTAGGGCTCGTCGTCGGCCGTCTCGCCCGCCACCCGACGGAGGTTGGTCAGGTTGCCGGCGCGGGTGATCTCGCGGACGGCGTGCGGCAGGGTCGCCTCGGCGTTGCGGCGCTGCCACGCGGCGAGGAGGCCGCCGGTGAGCCGCGCCTCGCCGACGCCGAGCGGCCGGCCCGCGGGCGTGGTCGCGAGCACCGCGGGGGCGGGCGAGTGGGGACGGTCGGAAACGGGCATGGGGCTCCCGTCGGAAGGGGTGAGGGGGCCGCCGCGACGGCCAGTAGCGGGTGACATTGTACTGTCACAGGCTATTTCTGCACCGGGTCGTGCGGGAAACTTCCGCGTTACGGGCGGCGGCGTGCGCGAGCGTGACAGTATGGACAACGGGGCGTGGCGTTCCGGCAGTTCAGCCGGGGGCGTGCGGCCCGAGGTCACTGACGGTTCGGAGGGGAGTTTCCGTGGGCGGTGCAAGCGGCGGCGCCAGCAAGGGCATCGGCAAGGTCGAGGTGGCAGTCAGGTGGGATCCCGCGCCGCTGGGCGCCCCGGCCCTGGACGTCGACCTCATCGGCGCGACCTACCGGGCGAACGACCCCCACGGTCAACCGGCCTATCTGGTGCACTTCGACAGCCGCTCCCCCGACGGCACCATCACCCTCAGCCGGGACAGCCGCACCGGTCAGGGCTTCGGCTACGACGAGGTGATCGTCCTGGAACTGGACCGCCTGGCACCGGAGTTCGTCCGGGTGGTGGTGGGCGTGGCCGTCCAGCAGCGGACCGGCCGGGTCACCTTCGGCGACCTCTCGGGCGCCGGCTTCCGGGTCCGCGAGGGCTACACGGTACTGGCGGAGAGCGACTTCGCGGCCGTCGCGGGCTCGACCGCCGCCACCGTCGCCGAGTTCACCAGGGACGCGCTGGGCGCCTGGTCGTTCCACGCGGTGCTGCGCGGCTTCGACGCCGAACCGGACGCGTTCACCCGGCTGATGGGCGGCGAGCCGGCCGCCGGCTGAGCGGCGGGGCCCCCGACTCTTCGTCCTCCTCCCCCACCAACAGCTGGGACGCGGCCAGTTCGCGGTAGAGCGCGTCGGAGGCGACAAGATCCTCGTGGCCGCCCACGGCGCGCACCCGGCCGTGTTCGAGGACCACGATCCGGTCGGCCCCGGTGACCGTGGAGAGCCGGTGGGCGATGAGGATGACCGTGCAGCGCCGGGCCGCCGAGTCCACCGCCTCCCGCAGCGCCTGCTCGTTCCTGGCGTCGAGTTGGGCCGTCGCCTCGTCGAGCAGCAGCACCTCGGGCCGGCGCAGCAGGGCCCTGGCGATGGCCAGGCGCTGCCGTTCGCCGCCGGACAGGGTGACGCCCCGGCTGCCGACGGGGGTGCGGAGCCCCTCGGGGAGCCGCGCCACCAGCGCGTCGAGGCGGGTCAGCCGCAACGCCTCGGCGATGTCCTCGGGCGGGGCGTCGGGCTGGGCGTAGCGCAGGTTCTCCTCCAGGGTGCCGGCCATCACCGGCGCGTCCTGCTCGACATAGGCGATGCGCCGGCGGACCTCGGCACGGCCGAGCTCGGCGATGTCGACGCCGCCGATGCGGATCCGGCCCGCGGTCGGCTCGTAGAAGCGCTGGAGCAGCGCGAAGGTGGTGGTCTTGCCGGCGCCCGAGAGCCCGACCAACGCCGTCTGGCCGCCGGCGGGGGCGGTGAAGGAGACGCCGCCGAGCGCGGGGCCACGGCCCGGGTAGGAGAACCGGACGTCGGCGAACTCGACGGCGGGCGGCGGGCCCTGGACCGGTCGCGGGGCGTGGTCGACGTCCTCCTCCACCGGCATCCGGCCCACCTCCTCGACGCGGCCGACCGCGCCGAGACCGAGTTGGAGGGTGCCGAGCCCCGCGACCAGCGAGCCGATGGGGCCGGCCAGGTAGAAGACGTAGAGCAGGAAGGCGATCAGCGCCGGGGCGGTCAGGTCGCCCGCGGCGACCAGCGCCCCGCCGACGCCGAGCACGGCGAGGAAGGCGGCCTGGACGGAGACGCCGGACAGCACCCGGACCCAGGCGGCGTAGCGGGCGCCGGTGAGGCCGGCCAGGTAGGCGCCCTCGATCGCCTCCTCGGCGGCGGCGGTCTCCCTGGCCTCGGCGCCGTTGGCCTTGACGGTGCGGGCCGCGCCGAGGGTGCGGTCCAGGGCGGCGCCGACCGCGCCCACCGACTCCTGGGCTCGGGACACGGCCCGCCTGATGCGTGGCAGCACCACCGTGAGCAGGGCGGTGACGGTCCCCAGCACGGCCACGGTCACGCCGAGCAGCCCGGCGTGCACGGTGCCCATCAGGACCAGGGCGCCGGCCATGCTGAGCGTGCCGTTGGCGACGTTGACCAGGCCCTCGGTGGCGGCGTTCTGCAGCAGGGTGCTGTCCGAGGTGACCCGGGCGATCAGGTCGCCGGGGGCGCGGCGGTCCAACTCCGGTACGCGCAGCCGGATCAGCCGGAAGACGAGATCACGGCGCACCTGGCGGACGACCCGCTCGGCGGTGCGCTGCTGCCACCAGGACTGCAGCCCGGTGAGGCCCGCGCCGGCCACCACGAGGGCGGCCAGCCATACGATCGGTCCCGTGGCGCTGTCCCCGGCCGCCAGGGCCTCCAACACGCGCTGGGCGACGAGCGGTTGGACGAGGCCCGAGACGCTGGCGGCCAGCACGAGCAGCAACGACGCGGCCAGCACCAGGCGGTGGGGGTGGGCGTAGCCGAACAGCACCCGCAGCGGGCCGGGTTCGGCGGCCGGCGACGGGGCGGGGGCGGGTGGTGGGGACGAGGGCGGTGCGGTCACGGACGCGGCCGTTGTCATCTGTGGTCCCGGGGTCGCGGTGGGGGCGCGGATCAGTGGGGCGCCGGAACACCGGCGCGGTGGGCGGCGATCGTCTCCAGGTGGTCGGCGGCCGCCGTGGCGCCGCCGGCCGCGCGGAAGCCGCGGCCGATCGCCGCCGCAGTGGCCCGGTGGCCGCCGGCGGGGTCGAGGACGGCGGCGATCGCGGCGCCGACCCGGGCCGCGTCGGCCCGGCCGAAGCGCAGCCGTACGCCGGCGCCCGCGGCCACCACCTGTCCCGCGACCAGGGGTTGGTCGTCCCTGATGGGGGCGACCACCAGTGGGACGCCGTGCCACAGCGACTCGCAGACGGTGTTGTGCCCGCCGTGGCAGACCACCGCGTCCAGGTGCGGCAGCAGGTCGAGTTGCGGCACCCGGTCGAGGACCAGCGGGTCGCCGTGCCCGTTTCCGAGCTCGGCGGGCAGGGTGTGGCCCGGGTCGAGGACGATGCCCTGGACCCGCTCGCGGGCGGCCCGCAGCGCGGCCAGTGACTCGGCGAGGAAGCGGCCGCCGACGTCGACGTTGGCGGTGCCCAGGGTGACCAGCACGACCCGGCGGCCCGGGTCGAGCCGGTGGAACGGGAAGGCGCCGGCCGCCGGTCGGGGCGCGATGACGGGCCCGACGAGTCGGACCCGGCCGTGCGGCAGCGGCGCGTCGCCGAGGAGTTCGCGCCCGGTGAAGGCGACGACGCCGTGCGGCGAGAACCGGGGGTCGCCGGTCGCGGCCGGGTCGCCGATCCGGTCGCGCAGCGCGCCGAGCAGCCGGGCGAGCCAGGCCCCGACCTTGGGCAGGCCGGCCAGCGGGTCGGCGAGTTCGGCCGAGGTGGTGGCCGAGGTGACGTACGGGATGCCGCGCCGCTCGGCGACCAGCGCGCCGGCCACCGCGTGCTGGTCGGTGACGACCAGGTCGGGCCGGAAGGCGTCGACGGCCGCGTGCACGCCGGGTGCCATCAGGTCGGCCAGCGGCACGAAGACGTCCCGCCACAGGAAGCGGAACGCGGCGGGCCCGGTCAGCTCGGGCGGCCGGCGCAGGTCGGTGCCCGGGAGGTCGCAGTCGTAGGCGACGGCGTCGGCGCCGACCAGCCGGGCGAGCTGGCCGGCGTGCCCCGCCCAGGCCACCTCGTGACCCTGCCGGCCCAGTTCGGCGGCGACGCCGACCAGCGGGTTGACGTGCCCGACCAGCGGCGGCACCACCAGCAGGAAACGCGTCACCGCACCGCCGTCCCGGCCAGGGTGTGCTCCCTGACCCAGTCGAGGATCAGCTCGCGGGTCTCCTCGGTGCGCTCGACCAGCACCGAGTGCCCTTGCTCGGGCAGGACCACGGCGCGGCAGTCGGCGACCTTGGCCGTCAGTTCGGGGACCTGGGCCGCGAGCCCGGACTCGTCGCCGAAGATGGCCAGCAGCGGGCGGGTGAGGGCGCTCAGGTCGTCCGCTATCACCCGGCCCGCGGGGACGTCGTCGGCCAGGGTGGTGGTCTCCAGGATGCGGCTGGCACCGCGCGAGAGGCGGGCGGTGTGCGCGCCGTGGTGGGCGGCGATCCAGTCGATGACCTCCTCCCTGGCCAGCCGCTCGCGCGCGTCGCCGAGCCCCGCGGCCATGTGCCGGGTCCACTCGGCGACCGGCGGCTCAGACTCGATCATGGTGACGGTGGCCACCCGCTCCGGGTGCCAGGCGGCCAGCGCGGCGGCCACGGTGCCGCCGAACGAGTTGCCCACCACGTGGACCGGGCGCCGCTCGCTCAACGCGTCGAGCAGCCCGGTGAGATCGCCGACGAACGACTCCAGCCGGTAGCCGGTGCGGGGCCGGTCGCTGCGGCCGTGGCCGCGCAGGTCGTACATGACGACGTCGACGCCGGCGGCGGCGAAGGCCGGGCCGAGGGTGAAGTAGTAGCTGGCGAGGCTGTCGGTGAGGAGGCCGTGCACGAAGACGACCACGGGGGGTTCGCCCGTCGCGTCGGCCCGGCGCGCGGCGTCGAGCCGCTGGACGTGGGTGGTGATCTCGCCGGTCGTGATCCTGGTCATCGGTCCGGTCAGCTCCGCTCGGTGGCGCGCAGCGAGCCGACGACGTGGTCCACGAGCTCGCCGACGGTGAGGGCGATGATCTCGTCGAGTTCGAGCTCGGCGATGAAGGTGGCGAAGTTGACGCGGTCGCCGTAGCGCTCGCGCAGCGCGCCGGAGAGCGTCACCAGGTCGATGCTCTCCAGCTCCAGGTCGTCGTGGAAGGTGGTGTCGCGGTCGATCTCGGCGTCGTCGAGGCCGGCGTCCGCCAGCAGGTTCCTGAGCATGTCGGCGATGTCGGCCAGCACCTCGTCGGGCTTCGGGGCGGTGGCCCGGGGGGTCCGGGTGGTGGTCATCTCACTCTCCAGTCGGGTTGTCGCCGGTGGTCCAGGCGACGGCGTACCGGCGCGGTGGCAGCGCCGGTGGATTGCGCACCTCGGCCACCCGCACCTGGTGGGTGGCGTCGCCGACGCCGACCAGCAGCCGCTCGGGCTCGGCGGCCAGCACCCGGTAGTCGGCCGGTCGACCGCGCAGGCCGGTGCCGCGGGCCTTGGCGACGGCCTCCTTGGCGGCCCAGAAGCGGGTGAACCAGGCGTGGGCGTCCGAGCCCGCGGACACGCGGTCGAGCAGGGCGCGCTCCTCGGGACCGCAGGCCGACTCGACGGTGGCGCGCGGGCGTTCGGTGATCTCCTCGATGTCGATGCCGCACGGGCCGCGTCCGGCGATGGCGACGCCGGCCTCGGCACGGTGCGCGATGGACACGGTGAGGCCGGCCACGTCGCGGCCGTGGACGCCCACGGGGACCGGCCGGCCGGCCGCGTCGTTGCGGACGGCGATCTCGGCCGGGTAGATCTCGCCGGCGCCCTCCGCCCACAGCACGCGGCGCAGCGCGTCCTTGGCGGCGATCCGGCCGAGCAGCCACTGCCGGCGGCGGACCGGGGGCAGCGCCGCGTAGGCGGCGCGCTCGGCGCCGCCGAGGACGTTCCGCATCAGCAGCTCGCGGGTCGCCAGGTCGGGCCAGCGCTCGTGCACCAGCGTCCAGCCGCCGTCCGCCGGCGTGGAGAGGATGTGCCGGCCCGGGTAGCGGTCGACGGCCCTGATGCCGGGGTCGGTGTCGAACCGCCGGTCGGTCCAGCCGGTGAACTCGGCCCAGACCCGGCCCTGGTGGACCAGCTGCATGTCGGCGGTGAGGGTGGACTCGGTGACGGCGCCGATCCTGATCAGGCAGTCGAAGCGGGTGCCGGCCGCCGGGGGCGGGCCGTGGAAGGTGACGCGGTCCATCCGCACCGGGAACACGGTGGTGCGCTCGGTGCGGCTGGCCATGATCCAGTAGCCGAGGAGCTGGCCGACGTTGTCCAGCAGGGCGCCCGGCGCGGCGGGGGCGGTGATGACGCCGCGCAGGTGCCGGTCGCCGATGGCGGTGAGCTCGGTGACGCCCTGGAACGCCGGGCCGTGGAACATCCACCGCTCGCGGTACAGCTGCTCGGCCCGCATCGCGGGCACCCGCTCGGTCGCCGGGTCGAAGCGCCACGGGGCGGGCGGCGCGGGGTACTCGGCCGCCAGGCCGACGGTGGCGGCGGCGAAGCCGGTCAGCCCGACCTCGATCTCGCCGGCCCCCGACCGCCGGGCGGTGACGGGAAGTTCGACGGCCGGCACGGCCTCGATCCACTTCAGCAGCCGCACGTCCCGCACCGCCACGGCCCGCGCCGCGGGGCCCGCGGCCCGCTCGGCGACCGTCATGAGGTGCGAGACGGCGGTCGTCGCCGGCACGACCGGCCACCGGTCCCCGTCGTCCGGCCACCCGGGCCGCTGCCGGAAGAAACAGTGGTCGAGCAGGTACGGCATCTCCGCGACGTCGACCCGCCAGACCGCCGGCCCGGCGACGTCGGGCCTCGGGGCCAGCGAGCCAGCACCCCCCGACCCAGGGCGCGAGGGCGGGTGGGTGGGGGGCGAACCGCCGGCCGTCGTCAGCACGGCGGCGGCCGTGGACGCCGTTTCGGCGAGGAACGCGGCGAGTTCGGCCGCCACGGGGTGGTCGACGGCGGCGAGCGCGCCAGTGGTCAGCAGGCCGCGCGTGGTCGGGGGGAGGGAGACCAGCGGGCCGCCGAGGGCGAGGCGGACCCCGCTTCGGCGGCGGGCGCGGAGCGGTGTGCTGTCGGGCTCCGCGCCGCCCACCCACAACGCCGTGACGACCCGGCTGAGTTGGGCCAGGCAGTCGCGGACGGGCGCGTGCGCGGCGACCACCACGCGGTCGCGGCCGGCGAGCGTGTCGTCGATCAGCGAGCCGAGTTGGCCCGCGCCCAGTTGCACGAAGGCGCGGAAGCCGGCGTCGTGGAGGGCGCCGATCAGCGGCCTGAACCGGACCGGTTCGAGCAGGTGGCGGACGAACAGCTTCCGCACGGCCGCCGGTTCCGCCGGGTAGGGGGCGGCGGTGGTGGCCGACCAGACGGGCGTGGTCGGGACGTGCGGCGTGTAGACCTCGGCGGCGCGCCGGATGGGGCCGAGGTAGGGGGCGAGCATCGGGGTGTGGAAGCCGGAGCGGAACGGCAGGATCCCCGCGATGACGCCGCGCTCGCGCAGCGCGGTGACCAGTTCCTCGACGGCCGGCTCGGGGCCGCAGACCATCGACTGGTTGGGGGCGTTGTCGTGGGAGAGGACCACGTCCCGCCGGCCGGCCAGTTCCTCGCACGCCCGCTCGGCCGGCATGCCGAGCACCGCGAACGCCAGGCCCGGCACCCGCAGCGCGTCCGGGTCGAAGTCGGCGAGGAAGGCGTCCACTTCGGCGGCGGCGTGGATGCCGCCGCTGACCATCGCGGTCCACTCCCCCACGCTGTGTCCCGCTACCGCGTCGGGGACGACGCCGACCCGGCGCAGCGCCACGTCGAGCAGCCGGCCGAGTTGGAGGACGGCGGCGCCGTGCCGCCCGAGGTCGCCGACCCTGGCCCGGGCGGGCACCGGCCGCCCGAGCCAGGCGGCGAGCGCGTCGGCCCTGGGCTCGAACTCGGCCTCCAGACCGGGGAAGACGAAGGCGATCCGGCCTCCGGCGGGGCCGAGCAGCGGGCGCGGCCCGAACCAGACGTCGCCGCGGCCGCGCCAGGGCGCGCCCCTGGCGACGGCCTTGCGGGCCAGCGCGAGCCGGCGGGCGGTGGGGTCGACCACGCCGAGCCTGGCCGGGCCGGCGTCGCGCGCGGTGTCGTCGAGGCCGGCCGCGAGCACCGTGGAGTCGTCGGCGGCCAGCAGCGCCGCGAGCGCGTCGGCGTCGGGGGCGGCGAGTCGCAGCACGCGTTCGGGTTCCGTGACGGTGACGGCGGGCGGGCGGCGCGCCGAGGTGGTGGCGGGGGCCTCAAGGACGACATGGGCGTTGATCCCGCCGAAGCCGAAGGCGTTGACGCCGGCCCGCCGGGGGGCGCCGTCGGCCGGCGGCTCCCATGGCGCGGCCTCGGCGAGCGGCGCGAACCGGGTGGCGGCGAGGGCGGGGTTGGGTTCCTCGCAGTGCAACGTCGGCGGCAGCACCCCGTGGTGGACGGCGAGCGCGGCCTTGATCAGGCCGGCGATGCCGGCCGCCGGCATGGTGTGGCCGATCATCGACTTGACCGAGCCGACGGCGGCCCTCCGCCCGTCGGGTGGGCCGAACACCTCGGCGAGGGTGGCGAGTTCGGCCCGGTCACCGGCCGGGGTCGCGGTGCCGTGCGCCTCCAGGAGGCCGAGCGCCCCCGGGGCGCGCGGGTCGAGACCGGCCGCCGCCCAGGCCAGCCGCACGGCGCGGGCCTGGCCGCCGGGGTCGGGGTTGAGCAGGCTGGCGGACCGGCCGTCGCTGGCCACGCCGGTGCCGCGCACCACGGCGTAGATCCGGTCGCCGTCCCGCTCGGCGTCGGCGAGCCGCTTGAGGACGACGACGCCGGTGCCCTCGCCGATCAGCACACCGTCGGCGTCCCGGTGGAAGGGGCGGATGCGCTCGGTCGGCGAGAGGGCGCCGAGCTGGCTGAAGACGCTCCACAGGGTGATGTCGTGGCAGTGGTGCACCCCGCCGGCCAGCATCAGGTCGCAGCGCCCGGTGGTGAGTTCGCGCACCGCGTGGTCGACGGCGACCAGCGAGGAGGCGCAGGCGGCGTCCACGGTGTAGGCGGGGCCGCGCAGGTCGAGGCGGTTGGCGACCCGGGACGCGGCGAGGTTGGGCACCAGGCCGATGGCCGACTCGGGCCGCTCGGGGCCGAGTCGGTCGGTGAACGAGGCGCGGACGCGGTCGAGCCGTGCCTCGTCGAGCTCGGGCGCCAACTCTCGGAGGGTGTGGACCAGTTGGCTGGCGGTGCGGACCCGCTGGTCAAGGCGGACCAGGCCGGGGGTGAGGTAGCCGCCGCGGCCGAGGACGACGCCGGCCCTGGTCCGGTCGGCGGGCAGCGCCGACCCGCCGCCGGCGTCCCCGACGGCCCGGTGGGCCACGTGCAGGGCGATCAGCTGGTCGGGCTCGGTGCCCGGTACAGAGGCCGGCATGACGCCGAACCCGGCGGCGTCGAACTCGGTGGCCGCGTCGACGAAGCCGCCGCGCCGGCAGTAGACGCGGTCGGCGCGCCGCGGCCCGGCCGGCCGGTAGTACTCGGCGTCCCAACGGTCCGCCGGGACCTCGCCGATGGCGTCGACGCCGTGGGTGATGTTGTGCCAGTAGGTGTCGAGGTCGCCGGCGCCCGGCAGGAGCACGGCCATGCCGACGACGGCGACCGGGGGCTGTTCCGGCACGCGCGTCACCACCCGGACGCCGCGTAGACCACCGCGTGGGTCTCGGAAGCGCCCCAGGCCAGCTCGCGGAGCAGGGCGAGCGGGCCCTCCTCCGGGTCGATGAGACCGATGCCGCGGGCGGCGTAGGAGCGCGTCAGCTCGGGGGTCACCATGCCGCCGCCCGTCTCGCCCGGCGCCCAGGGACCCCAGTGGACGGTGAGGCCGCGACGTCCCGGCGCCGACCACTGGCGGCCGAGCTCCTGCAGGGCGTCGTTGGCCGCCGCGTAGTCGCTCTGGCCGCGGTTGCCGAGGGCGGCGGCGATGCTGCCGAAGAGCACGGCGAACCGGGGGGATCTGGGGAGCGCGCCGACGGCGTCGAGCAGGGTGCGGGCGCCGTCGACCTTGGTGGAGAAGACCCGCCGGAAGGACTCGGGCGTCTTCTCGGCGATCAGCTTGTCCTCGATGACGCCGGCCGCGTGCACGACGCCGTCGATCCGGCCGTGTTCGGCGTGGATGTCCTTGACGGTGGCGCGCACCGCCTCGGCGTCGAGA
Source organism: Streptomyces sp. NPDC127098 (assembly GCF_042722465.1). Lineage (NCBI taxonomy): Bacteria > Bacillati > Actinomycetota > Actinomycetes > Kitasatosporales > Streptomycetaceae > Streptomyces > Streptomyces sp. NPDC127098. The sequence continues at coordinate 9,085 of NZ_JBHXFJ010000036.1, read as the reverse complement.
ACGTCGACCGAGTGGTAGCGGACCGGGCTGCCGAGGGCGCGCAGCTCGACGAGGGTGGCGCGGACCTCGCGTTCGGCGAGGGTGGCCGCGACGGCGCGCTCGACGGCGGCGGGCGAGGTGTGGCCGGCGGCGAGGTAGGCGGCGCGCAGCGCGGAGCGGTCGGCGGCGCCGGCGGTGGCCGGGTCCTCGGTGGCCGCGGGCACCGGGGTCCGGCCGAGTAGTTCGAGGCGGCACCGGCCGACGGCGGCGACGGCGCGGGCGAAGCGGGCGGTGATGCCGCGGGCGCCGCCGGCGAGCAGCAGCACGGAGTCGCGGTCGAGGCCGAGGGCGGCGGCCTCGGCGGCGCCGTCGCCGGCCGGTCCGGCGCCGGTGGCGGCCAGCGGGCCGAGGTCGGCGGGGGTGAGGCGGAGGGCGCGACGGCGGCCGCCGTCGGCGAGGACGACGGGTTCGCGGTCGGTCGCGGAGAGTTCGGCGAGTACGCGGTCGGCGAGCGCCTCGGTGGTCTCGGCCGACCCGACGCGCAGCAGGGTGGCGTGCAGCTCCGGGTACTCGCGGGCGATGGTGCGGAACAGGCCGCGTAGCCCGGTGGCAGGGCCCGTGGCGCGCTCGACGGCGAGCAGTCGGCGGGGGGCGCGGGCGAGCAGGGTCTTGAGCAGGGGGAACGCCTCGGGCAGCGGGGACTCGGTGCCGTCGTGCGGGTCGAGGGCGTCGAGGTAGAGGACGGTGTCGGCGGCGCCCTCCGGGAGCCGGCCGGTGGGGGCGGCCTGGGCGGTGGCGCCGGCCCTGGTCAGACGGGCGGCGAGCGCGGTGGCGAGGTCGCCGCCGCCGACGAGGTGGACGGTGGTGCCGGGCGGCGGACCGCCGGTGGGCTCGGGCAGTTCGTGTTCGGTGAACTCCAGGCGGCGCGGGGCCTCGACGCGGGGCGCCGGGGCGGCGGTCGCCCCGGCCGCGGGCTCCGCGACGGGGGCGGGCTCCGGTGCCGGTTCCCGGGCCCCGCCGCCGAGGCCGGTCTCCAGCAGCGCGGCCAGGCCGGCCGCGGTGCGGGCCGTGCCCAGCTGGTCGAGGTCGGCGGCGGCGCCGGCAGGGAGGCCGAGCCGGGTCGCCAACTCGCCGGCGATCTCGGCCCGTTTGATCGAGTCGACGCTGAGGTCGGCCTCCAGGTCGAGGTCCGGCTCGATCATCTCGGCGGGGTAGCCGGTGCGTTCGGAGACGACGGCCAGCACCGCGCCCAGCACGTCGCGCGGCGCGGCTGGTGTGTCGGGCGTGGCGGGCGTGGCGGGCGCGGCCGGCCGGGCGGCGGTGCCGGACGCCGTCGCGGCTTCGAGGGCGGCGGTGGGTGGGGCGGTGGGGCCCGGTGGGGCCGGCGGCGACGCGGGGGCCGCGCCGGCGCCGAGGTAGCCGAGCAGGACGTCGCGCTGGGCGGCGACCAGTTCCCGGCTGGTCCGCAGGAACTCGGCTATCAGGGCGTCGGGGCCCGACGGGTGGGCCCCGTGCTGCTGGGGGTCCTGGGGCATGATGCGCTCCGTGACGAGGCGTGGGGGTTGGAGGGCGCCGGGCACGGGGGTGCCGTCGGCGCGGCGGACGACCCGGCCGTCGACGGTCCAGCCGGGTGGTGTGGGGGTGGCGGCGGTCTCGGGGTCGACGGCGTCGCGACCGGTCAGGAGCCGCCCGGCGCGCACGTCGACGCCGGCGACGGCGAGTCGGGCGAGCGCGGTCAGCAGCCCCGGCAGTCCGGGGCTTCGGTGGTCGTCCAGGGCGACGGTGGTGTGCGGGCGGTCCTCGAGGATGGCGTCGACCAGGCGGCCGAGCACCCGTCCTGGACCGACCTCGACGAAGACGCTGGCCCCGGCGGCGTACATGGCCTCGATCTGTTCGGTGAAGCGGACCGGGGCGCCGATCCCCTCGGCCAGCCCGGCGATGACGGCCTCCGGGTCCCGGGGGTAGAGCGTGGCGGTGCGGTTGGCCCAGACGTCGAACGCGGGCGCGCCGACGGCGAGTCGCGACAGATGGCGGGCGAAGACGGCTCCGGCGCCGGCGACCCGGGGACTGTGGAAGGCGCAGGCCACCCTGAGGGGCTTGGTGGCGAAGCCGGCGTCGCGCAGCACCGCCGTCGCCTCCGTCAGGGGGGCGGTGGGGCCCGAGATCACGGTCTGGCGTGGCGCGTTGTGGTTGGCGACGACGATCTGCTCGGCGGCGGCCGAGCCGCGCAGCGACTCCTCGATCTGGGCGGGGGTGGCGGCGATGGCGGCCATGCCGCCCGGGTCGCCCGAGCTGACCTGGGCGAGGATGGCCTCGGCCCGGGCGGCGCTCGCGGTCAGCACGTCGGCGGGGGCGAGGGCGCCGGCGACGCCGAGTGCGACCAGCTCGCCGTAGCTGTGCCCGGCCGCCATGTCGGGCCGCACGCCGAGCTGGGCCAGCAGTTCGGCCGCCGCCGACTCGACGAGGCCGAGGGCGGGTTGGGCGACGGCGGTGTCGGTGATCCGGTCCTGCCGCAGCCGTTCGCCCGCCTCGTCGAAGGCGGCGGGCGGGTAGATCCGGTCGGCCCAGCGGGCGCCGGCCGTGAGGTGGCGCTGGAGTTCGGGGAAGGCGACCAGCAACTCGGCGAGCATGCCGGGGCGTTGGCTGCCCTGGCCGGGGAAGAGGAAGGCAAGCTTCCCGGGTTCGCCGGCGTCGGGCGGGGCGGTGTGGATGCCGTCGGCCGGCGCGGACTCGCCGTTCGCGGCCCGGCGCAGCAGGGTGGGCAGGGCGTCGAGGCGGTCCACGACGAGGGCGAGGTGGACGGGTTCGCCGCGGGCCGCGGCGAGGTCGGCGCGGCGGGCGGCCTGCCGGGCGTGGTCGCGCAGCCGCCAGGGTCCGCCGCGTTCCACCAGGGCGAGCAGCGAGGCGGCGGCGGCGCGGGCGGTCGCGGCGTCGCGGCCGCGGAAGAGCAGCAGTTCGGCTGGCCATTCGTCGAGGGCGTGCGCGGCGGGCGGTTGTTGGTACGCGCGTAGCACGACGTGGAAGTTGGTGCCGCCGAAGCCGAAGGCGCTGACCCCGGCGATCCGCCGGTCGGGTGCGGCGGCCCAGGGCAGTGCCTCGGTGTGGAAGGCGAACGGGCTGCTCGCCGCGGACCACGCCTCGTTGGGCCGGGTGAGGTGCAGGGTGGGTGGTCGCACGCCGTGGTAGAGGGCGAGGGTGGCCTTGATCAGGCCGGCGAGCCCTGCGGCGCACTTGGTGTGCCCGATCTGGGACTTGACCGAGCCGATGACACAACTCCCGGGCACGGCCCCCGCCTCCTCGAACACCTCGGTGAGGGTGGCGAGTTCGGTGCGGTCGCCGACCACCGTGCCGGTGCCGTGGGCCTCGATCAGGCCGATGTCGGCCGGCGACACGCGGGCGTTGGCGTAGGCGCGGGTGAGCGCGGCGCGCTGCCCCTCAGGGCGGGGCGCGGTGAGGCCGAGGGCGCGGCCGTCGCTGGCGCTGCCGACGCCGTCGATGACGGCGTAGATCCGGTCGCCGTCGCGCTCGGCGTCGGCGAGCCGCTTGAGCACCACGCAGGCCACCCCCTCGCCCAGCGCGATGCCGTCCGCGGACTGGTCGAAGGTGGCGGAGCGGCCGCTGGGCGAGAGCGCGTGCACGGAGGAGAAGAGGAGGTAGTCGTTGATGCCGTTGTGCAGGTCGGCGCCGCCGCAGAGCACCAGGTCGCTGGTGCCGGCGAGCAGTTCCTTGCAGGCGGCGTCGACGGCGGTGAGCGAGGAGGCGCAGGCGGCGTCCACCGTGTAGTTGGCGCCGCCGAGGTCGAGTCGGTTGGCGATCCGGCCGGCGATGACGTTGGCGAGCATCCCGGGGAAGGAGTCCTCGGTGAGGCGGGGCAGTTGCTCGTCGAGCGCGGCCGGGACGGTGCCGAGGTAGCCGGGCAGCACGCTGCGCAGGGCGCTGGCGTTGGAGAGGTCGCTGCCGGCCTCGGTGCCGAAGATCACCGAGGTGCGGCGGTGGTCGGCGTCGGGACCGGCGTAGCCGGCGTCGGCCAGGGCGCGGCTGGCGGCCTCCAGGGCCAGCAGTTGGACGGGCTCGATGGCGGCGAGCGAGGCGGGCGGGATGCCGTAGCGGAGCGGGTCGAAGGGGATGGGTGGCAGGAAGCCGCCCCACCTGGACGGGGTGCGTTCGCCGTCGCCCTCCGGGTCGTAGTAGAGCTCGGGGTCCCAGCGGTCGGGTGGGACCTCGGTGACGCAGTCCCGGCCGGCCAGGACGTTGGCCCAGAAGGCCGACAGGTCCTGGGCACCGGGGAACATCCCGGCCATGCCGACGACAGCCACCCGCAGCGGCTCGGGCGCGCCTTCCGGCACGTCCCGCTCCGCCCGCCCGGGCGCGGGCAGCCCGAGGCGGTCGCGCACCTGGGCGGCGCGGGCGCGCAGCCAGCGTTCCGCGCCCTCGGAGACCGACGCGTGGAGGTCGGCGAGGGTGGTGACCCGGTCCCGCAGCGCGACGGCCTCGCCGGCCATGAACATGCCCTCGGCGGCCTGGCGGCGTTCGTCGACGGCGCGCAGCTCGGCGCCGACCCGTTCGACGCCCTTGCTGGCGAGCCGGAGTCGACCCACGTTGAACCGCTCGAGCCGCTCCCAGATCTCGCGCTCGGGGACGCCCTCGGCCCGCAGCTCGGCGCGCAGCCGTGCGAAGTCGGCGCCGAAGGCGCTGCGGGCGCAGCGGGTGGCGTGTCCCGGCGCGGTCTCCAGCAGCTCGGTGTCCTCGGCGGCGACGACGTGGCGCTGGAACAGCGGCCTGATGGCGCCGGCCGCCACGGCCTCCTCGGTGAACAGGTAGGCGGTGCCCATGAGCACACCGGTGGCGACGCCGGCGCGGGTGAGCGGGGCGGCCAGGGCCGCGGTCATGGCGGCCGACCGCTCGTCGTGCACGCCGCCGGCGAAGAGCACGGAGAGCCGGGCGCCGTCCGGCTCGCCGGCGAGGTGGTCGAGCAGCACCTCCAACTGCGCCTCCCAGAGCGGGAAGCTGTTGCGCGGCCCGACGTGGCCGCCGCACTCGGCGCCCTCGAACACGAACCGGCGGGCGCCGGCGGCGAGGAACTGCCGCAGCAGCCCGGGCGACGGCACGTGCAGGAAGGTGGTGATGCCCTCGGCCTCCAGGGCGGCGGCCTGGGCCGGGCGGCCGCCCGCGACGATGGCGTGGGTGGGGCGTACCCGTCGCACGACGTCGAGTTGGGCGGTCCTGACGGCCTCGTCGGCGAAGCCGAGGATGCCGACGCCCCAGGGCGCGTCGCCGAGGGCGGCGCTGGTGCGCTCCAGCATGTCGCGGGTCCGCTCGGCGTCGGAGAGGGCCAGGGCGAGGAACGGCAGGCCGCCGTGGGCGGCGATCTCGGCGGCGAACTCGGGCTGGTCGCTGACCCGGGTCATGGGCCCCTGCACGACCGGGAGGCGGGTGCCGAGGACGCGGGTGGCGGGGGCGCCCGTGCCGAGCGCGGTGGCCGGCCGCTCGTCGCGCACCGCGTCGGCGACGGCCCGGCGCACGCCGCGCACGGCCTCGGTGACGGTGGTCCAGCGGCGGGCGAAGGCGGCGGCCAGCGGCGCGTCCTGACCGACCGGCAGCAGCCCGGTGCGTGGGTCGGCGCCCACCCGGGCGAGGAACTCGGCCGGGTCGTCCGGCAGTTCCGGCGCCCCGGGGCCGCGCCGCCGGAGCACCCGTACGCCGTGGCGGCGGACGGTCTCGGTGCCGTCGAGGGTGGCCAGGGTCTCGGTGACGTCCAGCGGCAGGGCGGCCTCGTCGAACAGGGCGAGCTGGGTGTCGAGCACGACGCCGGCCGCGCCGCCGACGACCGCGGCGGCGGCCGTGTGTGGTCCGATGCCGCCGGCGGCCCAGACGGGCAGGGCGTCGCCGAGGCCGGCCAGCACCTGTTGGAGCAGCACGAAGGTGCTGGCGCCGCCGGACCTGCCGCCGCACTCCGAGCCCCGGACGATCAGCCCGGCGGCGCCGGCGTCGGCCGCGGCGCGGGCCTGGTCGAGGTCGGTGACCTCGACGAGCACCCGACGCCCGGGGAACTCGGCCGGGGCGCGCCCGGGGTCGGCGAGCAGCACGGTGGCGGCGGCCTCCGGCAGTGCGGCCGGGGCGAGGGGGCAGCCGGGCCGCACCCGGACGCCGAAGGGCGCGCTCGACCAGCCGACGGTGCGGTCCAGCGCCTCGACGGCGCCGCGCGCGTCGCCGTCGGGCAGTTCGAGGACGCCGAGCGCCCCGGCTCGCGCGGCGGCGACGGTGAGCCGCGGCGAGGGGCGGTGCAGGGGGTTGACCACGACGACGAGACACGACTGCGGGGGCTGGGGCGGGGATGGGTGCGGGGTTTGGGGGGACATGCCGGGCTCCGGCATCCGCATGGACTCTCCCGACTCACGATCATGAGACAAGCAGACGTCCGCATTACACGCAGCCCGTTTCGCCCAGTCAACCGCCCGCCCAGGGGGGAAGGTGACGGTGTGTGAGCGACTGATCGGGGCGCGCGGGATACCGTCGGCGGGCCGTCGGAGCGCGAGCTGGCGCTTCTCGCCGCCTTCACTCTGAGACAACGTCGATGACACAGCGCTGCCACGGCCAGGCAATCTACGCGGATCACCGATCCGGCGCCGCTGTGGGCCATGTCACAGCCTTGCACGCGGCACTCCCACGGCGCTGAACGCACCCAGCGGCGCACACATCCGGCGCGCACGCCGCCTCCAGGGGCGCACACGAAATACGAACGCCCCATCGAGGGGCTTGGCAACCCTCAATAATTAACATTTAATATCATCGAGCTTCAGGTCATGTGCCCGGGACGGCACCCGAGGAAGACACCGGAGGACGACGTGCCCACTCCCCCACCCGCCGCGGGTCGGTTCGCCGGCCGTTGCGTCCTGGTCACCGGGGCCGCCTCCGGGATCGGCGCGGCCACCGCGCGGCGCCTCGCCGCCGAGGGCGCCGGGGTGCTCGTCGCCGACGTGGCGCGGGAAGCGGGCGAGGCGCTGGCCGGGGCGATCACCGAGGCCGGCGGCCGAGCCGCGTACCAGCACTGCGACGTCTCCGACGAGGCGGCCTGGCAGGCGGCGGCACACGCCGCGGAACGGCACTTCGGCCCGGTCACCGGGCTGGTCAGCAACGCCGCCACGGCCACCATCGCCCCCGCCGACGCCACCGAACTCGCCGACTGGAACCGCCAGCTGTCGGTCAACCTCACCGGCGCCTTCCTCGGGTTCCGCGCCTGCCTGCCTGGCCTGCGCCACACCGGCGGCGCGGCCGTGCTGGTCTCCTCCGTGCACGCCTGGTTCGGCCTGCCGGGACGTCCTGCCTACGCCGCGGGCAAGGCAGGACTCACCGGCCTCGCCCGGCAACTCGCCGTCGAGTACGGCCCCGAGGTGCGGGTCAACGCGGTGCTGCCAGGCCCCGTCCTGACCCCGGCCTGGGAGCGCGTCGGCGAGGAGGACCGGCGCGCCACCGCGGCCGAGACCGCCGCCCGCCGCCTCGGCCGGCCCGAGGAGGTGGCGGCCGCCGTCGCCTTCCTCCTCTCCGACGACGCCTCCTTCGTCACCGGCGCCTCGTTGGCGGTGGACGGTGGCTGGAGCGTGCTGAAGAACAGTTCCTAGGAGTACCGGAGTAACGCCTTGAAGATCACCCGCGTCGAGACCTTCGCCGTCCCGCCCCGCTGGCTGCTGTGCCGCGTCGAGACCGACGACGGCGTCGTCGGCTGGGGCGAGCCGGTCGTCGAGGGGCGTGCCGCCACGGTGCGCACCGCCGTCCACGAACTCGCCGAACTCCTCGTCGGCAAGGACCCGTCCCGCATCGAGGACCACTGGCAGCTGATGACCAAGGGCTCGTTCTACCGCGGCGGCCCGGTGCTCTCCAGCGCGGTCGCCGGCCTCGACCAGGCCCTGTGGGACATCGCGGGCAAGACGCTCGGCGTGCCGGTGCACGTGCTGCTCGGCGGCCCCGTCCGGGACCGGGTGCGGGCCTACAGCTGGGTCGGCGGGGACGACCCGGCCGAGGTGGCGGACTCGGTGACGGCCCAGGTCGAGGCGGGCTTCACCGCCGTCAAGATGAACGCCAGCGGGCGGATGAACCGCCTCGCCACCGTCACCGACCTGAACCGGATCGTGGGGCGCGCCGAGGCCGCGCGTGAGGCACTCGGCCCGGACCGGGACTTCGCCATCGACTTCCACGGCCGCTTCACCGCGGCCAACGCCCGCAAGGTGCTGCCGCGACTCGCCCACACCAACCCGCTCTTCGCCGAGGAGCCGGTGCTGCCCGAGTACACCCACCTGCTGGGCGACCTGGTGGCCGCCTCGCCCGTGCCGATCGCCACCGGCGAGCGGCTCTACTCACGCACCGACGCGCTGCCGGCCGTCCAGGCCGGGGTGGCGGTCCTCCAGCCCGACCTCTCGCACGCCGGTGGCATCTCGGAGGTTCGCCGCATCGCCGCGCTCGCCGAGACCTTCGACGTCCAGATCGCCCCACACTGCCCGCTCGGCCCGGTCTCGCTGGCGGCCAGCCTGCAGATCGCCTTCGCCACGCCGAACTTCCTGATCCAGGAGCAGAGCATCGGCATCCACTACAACACCGGCGCCGAGGTGCTGGACTACGTGGTGGACCGGGAGGTCTTCCGCTTCCACGAGGGCCACTTCAACCGCCCCACCGCACCCGGCCTCGGCATCGAGGTCGACGAGGCCGCCGTCCGCGCCGCGAACGACTCCCAGCCGTCCTGGCACAGCCCGATCTGGCGCCACCAGGACGGCTCCCACGCGGAGTGGTGACCCGTCGCCCTGGCGGGCTGATGGCCCTCGAAGGGGCAGGTTGTCCCCGGACCCGTCCTCCGGATCCTCGTGGCCAGGGCTGGCTGGGTGGATTGCCCTGTGCGGTTGGGGACGCGGCTGGCGGGTGGTCACAAGGCGCCGCACGCGGCGGAGCCGCACGCCGGCAGCGGCGCAGCTCGCACGTGGCCGTACTCGCGCGCACCGTCGATATGCCGCTCCGCGGCGTGAGGCGACGCAGCCCGGGGGCACCTCCCGGACGGAGTCCGGGAGCGCGTCACCAGCCCGCGAGAAGCTGGCGGCTCGCCCCGGCCGAAAGGCCGGGG